>CAYTSF010000019.1:10689-26461 GCA_964440335.1 uncultured Leptospirales bacterium | reverse complement strand
ATCTGTTATATGGTTTTCCACAGTTGCTATTATTGCCCACCTAAAGCGGGCGTGGAATATATAGATTGCATGCTATAAAAAAAAGACTGTTTTCTTCATACGAAATTCTACAATAAATCCTGGTATTCTCAGGGGGAGTTATATGGGAAGGATTATCTCCGTTTCAAACCAGAAGGGGGGCGTGGGCAAGACCACTACTACTGTAAACCTTGCCGCTTTCCTCGCTGACAAGGGCAAGCGCGTTCTGATAATCGACATCGATCCGCAGGGCAACGCGGGTTACGGCATAGGCATCAACGCAGAAGAGATGGAAACTACGCTCTACGAAGTTCTCATTGACCAGATCCCGCTTGAAGATGCAATATTTAAAACAGAAATCGAGCGCCTGTCCATAATCCCTGCGAATATCCACCTCTCAGGTGCACAGGTAGACCTGCTCGATGCCGAGGGAAAGGAATTCATTTTAAAGAAAAAACTCGGGGCCCTGAAAAACCAGTACGACTACATATTCATCGACTGCCCGCCGTCCCTGGGGATCCTTACGCTGAACAGCCTTGTAGCAGCCGACTCGGTACTGATCCCGTTGCAGTGCGAATACTATGCCCTTGAAGGCCTCAACCAGCTCCTCCGGATTATAGTGATGGTGCAGGAGAGGCTCAACAGGAACCTGAAGATCGAGGGCGTTGTCCTAACCATGTATGACCCGCGCACAAACCTTGCCAACCAGGTCGTTAATGACGTCAGGGAATATTTCAAAGACAGGGTTTTTGAAGCAATAATACCGCGCAACGTTAAACTATCCGAAGCTCCGTCTTTCGGCAAACCGATTGGAGTCTATGACAGGTCATGTCCTGGCAGCCAGGCATACGAAAAACTCGCAGATGAGGTTCTTAAAAATGACTAAGAAGGCTTTGGGCAAAGGGCTGGGTGCGATAATTTCCACATCGCCGACACCGGCCGACGACATGGAAAAAATTGTTATCGGTGAAAGCAGGAACAACGTCATTGATCTCAACCTGGATAAAATTATTCCCAACCCGGACCAGCCGCGTACAATCTTTGATGAAACCGAAATTGAAGGCCTGGCAGAATCCATCCAGTCTGTGGGACTGATCCAGCCCATCATAGTCAGGGAACGCGAGGGGCTTTACGTCATCGTGGCCGGCGAGCGCAGGTACAGGGCCTGCAAACTAAACGGCATGAAGACCATCAAGTCAATTATCATTGAGGCCGATGACGAGCAGAACCTGACCATGGCGCTCATCGAAAACATCCAGCGCGAAAGCCTTAACCCAATTGAGGAGGCCAAGGCGTACAAGGTGCTCATAAACAGGTTCAAACTGAAACAGCAGGACCTGGCAAAAAAAGTCGGGAAAGACCGCACTACCATCACGAACTCACTGAGGCTCCTCACTTTACCCGAGGAGATCCAGGATGGGATAATCGATAAAAGGATAAGTTCCGGCCACGCGAAGGTGATACTTTCAGTTGAGGAACCTGAAAAGCAGATTCATCTTTTCAATGAAATTATTGAGAAGGGGCTGTCGGTACGTGCGCTTGAAAACATCGTAAATAACGTGAAGGAGAAGAATGAGTCGTCATCCTCCTCCAGCCAGAAAAAAGCAATTCTTAAAACCGCCCAGATCAAGAAGATGGAAGATGACCTTGTATCAAGGCTGGGCACAAAGGTTGAAATCAAACATTCTGGCAACAAGGGGCGGATCGAGATAAGCTACTATTCGCTGGATGATTTTGAGAGGATCATAGAGAAGATAAAATAAATGCCCGCATAACAGAGACAGGTTCGTTTTCAGATCTCGTCCAGGCTGATCTTTTCGACCCTGTCTGCCCCGATATCGAGGATAACCACAGAAGACTCATCGTGGCCATATACCGCACCGGGATTTATTATCCTGCATTCGTTGGAGACGTAGTTCTCAAAAAAATGGGTGTGCCCCTTTATGAGATAGTTGTATTCACCCGATGCCAGGGCCTCCCGGAACATCGGCACGTTGTTTCCATGAAAAATTACAAACTTCTTCCCGTCCAGTTCAAACTCAAGCTTCTCCTCAACCGGATGAAAACCCAGGGCTGCCGCTTTAGCCTTGATATCCTCCGCGTCAATGAGATCGCCGTTACCCAGCACGATATAGCATGTGAAGCCCTTTAAAAATTCAAGCATCCTCGGCGATGTAATATCACCCGCGTGGGCAATGACCGTGATCCCGCGCTCCCTGAAGAGCGCTATGGCCTTCTCTGTAGCCTCCACGTCGTTATGCGTATCCGACATTATGCCCAGAAGCATTGTTATCCAAGCCTTGCACCGACAGGTATGCTGTCGTCGGGAAATATCACTGCAGGTTTTTCCTTAGGGCCAGTCTTTGCGGCAAGCAGCATGCCGTTGGACTCCTTCCCGAAAATCTTTGCAGGCTTGAGGTTCGCAACCAGCAGTATCTTCTTCCCCTTCACATCCTCCGGCGCATAATGCTGGGCTATCCCCGCAACAATATGCCTCTCGTCGTAACCCGAATCGACCTTCAAATAGAGCAGCTTGTCAGATCCTTCGACCCTTTCGGCCTCGAGAACTCTTGCCACCCTGATGTCAACTTTACCGAAATCGCTTATGTCAATGAGCCCCGGCACAGCATCCTTTTTTTCATCAGGCTTTTTCGCCGCAGGTTCAGGCTTCTTTTCATCCTTCTTCTCTTCGGGCTTCAGCTTCTCAAGGCGCGGGAAGAGTATGCCTGGATCTGCGATTTTAGTCCCGCTCTTCAGGTTATTGAGTGCGGCAAGCCCGTCAATTCCCGGTCGCGCAGTGCCGCCCAGGGCATCGATTATTTTCGGTGACTGGACAATCAGTACCGGTGAAAGCAGCACAGCGACGCTGTATATGGATTCAAGAAGGTTGCGCAGTACTGACGCCAGTTTGCCGGTTTCGCCATCCTTCGCAAGCTGCCAGGGCTTATGCTCGTCTACGTACTTGTTGAGCGAACGTACAAACTCCCAGAGCTTCTCTATGCCGATGCTGGTCTGGAACTTTTTGCAATGCTGCACATACTCATCGGCGGCCCTTTTAAAGCCTGCCACAAGTTCATCCCTTCCGGGATTGTCGCTGCCGAACTCAGGTATGACGCCTTCGAAGAACTTGCTGTTCATGTTAAAGGTGCGGTTAACCAGGTTGCCCAGGTCATTGGCCAGGTCATAGTTAATCCTGTCAATGATTACGTCCTCGTTGAACTTTGCGTCCAGGCCGAAACTCATCTCGCGCAGGAAAAAGTACCTCATCTGGTCATTGCCGTATTTTGCAACCAGGTCGTCAGGTGTGACGACATTGCCCAGGGTCTTGGACATCTTTGCCTCGTCCATGTTCCAGTAGCCGTGAACGTTAAGGTTACAGTAGGGTTCAATCCCCGCAGCCCTGAGCATTGTTGGCCAGAAAATGCCGTGGGGCTTCAAAATATCCTTGGCTGTTATGTGTTGAACATGCGGCCAATACTTTTTAAAATTTTCTCCATCGGGGTATCCGATTGCGCTTATGTAATTAATAAGCGCGTCAGCCCACACATATGTCACGAAGTTCTGGTCAAAGGGCAGGGGGATTCCCCATGTAAGCCTTGTAACAGGCCTGGAAATACATAAATCCTCAAGCACCTCCCCTTTGAGCATTGCCAGCACTTCATTCCTGTAACGTTCGGGCCTTATGAAATCAGGATTTTTATTTATATGGTCAACGAGCCAGTCCTGGTACCTGCTCATTTTAAAGAAATAGTTCTTCTCTTCAATAAACTGCGGCGCCTTGTTATGCTCCGGACACTTGCCGTCAACGATCTCCTTGTCGGTAAGAAACCTCTCGCATCCCACGCAGTAGTTGCCGCCGTAACTCCCGAAGTAGATGTCGCCGTTATCATAGATCTTCTGCAGGAATGCCTGGACGACTTTTTTATGCCGCTCCTCGGTAGTCCTTATGAAGTCGCTGTACTTTATGCCGATCCTGTCCCATGCCGCCCTGAACTTCGCGCTTATCCTGTCAGTGTACTCCTGAGGCGACGCGTCGTTCGCGCCGGCAGCGGTCACGATCTTGTCGCCGTGTTCATCAGTCCCTGTAAGGAAAAAAGAATCATAACCCATCATTAAATGGAACCTGTTCATAAAGTCCGCTAGTATAGTTGTATACGCATGGCCAATATGCGGCTCGGCATTAACATAGTAGATCGGTGTTGTAACATAAAAAATATCTTTCATCTTAAATCCTCTGACTCAATATCTTGACCTGGATGTACATAAATACAAAACTACTTCTGCTCATCATCTGTTTTGAAAATCTCCTCGATCAGCTCGTCTTTGATCGTATACTTCCCGTTCCTGACCTCCATCTGCGCGGCCCTGATCTCAAGGTACCTGTCTCCGTCCTTTATGGTTACAGAACCGCGCAGGCTGTTCAGCGATATGACCGGGTACGATTTACCTGAAGCCAGTACATCACCCTCTGCGTCAGGGAGCTTCTCGTTCATCTCCCTGTAAATGTTGTACTCGAACCCCAGGCAGCAGAGCAGCCTGCCGCACATGCCCGATATCTTCATGGAGTTAAGGTTAAGGCTCTGCTCCTTGGCCATCTTGATCGAGACCGGTTCAAACTCCTCGCGCTGGTAAAGGCAGCACATGGGCTTGCCGCAGGGGCCGTACCCGCCTACGAGCCTGGCTTCGTCGCGCACCCCGATCTGCCTCATCTCAATCCGGGTCCTGAACACGGCAGCAAGTTCGCGCACCAGTTCCCTGAAGTCGATCCTGTTCTCTGCCACGAAGTAAAAGATAATCTTGGTCCTGTCAAAGAGGCACTTGACCGCAACCAGTTTCATGTCAAGGTTTTTGGATCTGGATTTTTCCCTGCATACAGAAAATGCCCTCTCTTCTATAGACTGAAGTTCAGGTATTTTCGCCAGGTCCTCAGGCGTGGCCTTTCTCACAACCTTCCCGTTTACAGGTATGTCGGGATTGTTCTGGTAGGATTTGATTTTTACCACTTTCCCGATATCAATACCATGCTCGATCTCAACTATACAATCAGTGTTCTGCTTGAGAAAAATACTGTTTGTATCAATAAAATATATCTGGTAGCTATTTCGCAATTTTACAGCTGAAACTTCCATTAAAACCTCATATTATATATTATAACCAGGCGAAATCTGGATCAACATTCAATGAAGCATCAATAGCTCCTTCTGAATAAAGCATCCCCTTCATGATTGTCCTGAAATTCAAATTGTTATTCTGCCCCTTTTTTATAGCAAGAAGTATTTTTACCAGCTTTACGGCCTGTTCCCTATCCACCAGAACTCCTGCGGGGAAAACGCTTTCAGCCCCCCTCAATACTCCCCTCAACATGGAACTGTAGGTGTTTATAAGCACATCCAGCAGAAATTCATCATTAACATCCTGCTGTTTATCCGTGAGGAAAACATGGTTCATGTTACCGCTTTTTATTGCGACCGATAGTGACTGCGCAAAATCCAGCACGTGTTTTATGACCCTTTCATCAGTAAGCCGGAATGCGCAGTCCAGTGCGCCACCGCACATTGCTGTAATCAGCCCGGGAGACTCCCCCCTGACTCCATGCTCCGCAAGTACGGCCGCCACATCGCCATCGGCCAGGGGATTAAAAGTAATATTGACACACCTTGAGAGAATGGTCGGGAGTATCCCGGACCTTCCGTCAGAAATCATTACGATGATCGTATTTGAATAAGGCTCCTCGATCGTTTTCAGCAGGGCATTCTGCCCGGACTCCGAGATAGTATGCACTCCATCTATCAGGACGCAGTACCTCCCTGTAACCGGCGCCCTGGAAATCCTCTCGATGAGCCACCGCACAGTTCCCTGCGCCGGTTTATCCCTGAGCCCGACGGGTATTTTCCCCTTGTCATCCCTTTCAAGCAGGATGTAATCCGGAAAGGACCCTGCTGCTATCTGCCTGCATGTTTCACATTCAAGGCATGGGGGATTTTCACTGCCGCAATACAATGACTTTATGAACCTTTCGGCAATGGAACGCTTGCCGGTTCCTGACCGGCCCGAAAAGAGTATTGCATGGGGGATATCACCCCTGCCCAAAGCGTCCAGGTAATTGAGCTGTTGTTTGTGGCCTTTAATTCCGTGAAAGTTCATGAGGAACCGGATCAGTATATCAGATCAAAGATAAGTCCCCTTATCTCTTCAATCTTTTTCATGAGGCTGAAGGCATCGCTTGAAGTTGTAATCATCCTGGAGAGCGCAATGAGGTTCTCATCAATCTGCCTGACTATGGTTTTTTCAGCCCTGCCCATTCTTTTTTCACGGGGGGATGGATCAAGTTTATGCGACTGAAATCCCTGCTCAAGGATCATCTTCAGTATTTTTTTTACCATGAGCTTGTATCTTTCAAGTTCGTAAAGTGACTGCGAATCGAGAAATCTCTTCTCCTGGTCCTGCAGGTCTGTCATGAGCTCGTCAATTCCTCCGGCATAATCAGAGCTGATTATGCCTTCAACCTCTGACGCGAACCGCGACGATGAAGTCCCGCTGATACCGGACTTCTTCTGCGACCTTATCCCTGTTCTGGGCTGCTGTTTAAGGTCAGCCCTTGGAATTTCAATCATCTCTAGTCTCCGGGCCTTTTATTGATATGACAGTTCCCTTCAAATTTAACGCCCTCCTCCATGACAAGGCTTGGTGTAATTATATTGCCCCTCACATCACCAGTTGAGAGCAGGATTACCCTCTCGGATGCATATATATTTCCCGAAACAGAACCTCCGACAACAACAAGCCTTGCCTTAATATCAGTTATGGCATCTCCGCTCTGCCCTATGAGGACCTTGCCATGGGTATCTATGGTTCCCTGGAACCTGCCGTCAATGCGAAGGAGTCCGTTGATCTTGAATTCACCCTTAAACTCCGATCCCGCGCCTATAATGCTGTTTACAATGCTGTCTTCGTCCAACCTGTTAATCTTTACCATTTCACCAACTCGCCACTAGTATATCCACGACATAATTCACATTCTGACCATCATTTCAAGCAAATTTTTATCACACTGTTTTTCTGCATCACCATGACGGGTTCATAAATTTTTCAGAAACGATATGCATATAGACATAAATGTAAATTATAATATGTTGACAAAAATCCAAATTGCCGGAGATTAATAACATTTATCGTTCGGGTCCCGCATTTACAGGAATAAGCCCCGGCTGACGCGCCCTGAGGATGTTCCCTCCCGGGATACAGGCCGGGTCTGTAAACTTGCATTATGGAGGCAGGCCTCAGGCGCTGGTGCTTTGTCCTGAACGATACAAAACTGAAAATATTAAGATGCCAAGACCCATTAAATATTTCTATTCAGGAGCTTTGCAAATGAAAAAAGCCTTAATCCCCGCACTTATTTTACTTATGTTTACCTCCTGTTCCTGGTCATTTCTGCGGGAAGAAATTCAGGTTAATGAATTACTGCAGTACAAGGAACAACTTGACAAGACCGATAATCCTGCGGAAGCATACATGATCAAAGCCGATCTTGTATCAAAAATTCTGATTCTGAACGGACTTACAGTGAAGGATATTGTCGATTCGACAAATGTCGATTACCAGTTCTGTATAATATCTGAACTCAATACCGAAAAGGGTAAAATTGAGTGCCACATATATACAAAAAATATCCGCAGGATATCCAGGCTGGTTAAAGGCAAAACTAAAATTAATGTTAAGGGTGAATGCAGCAGGTTTTTTTCAACCCTTGATGATTATTACACCAAAGTCGAAATTATAAATTCCAGCATAACAATAATTCAACCAGAGGAGAAATAGATATAGATGGATTCGTACATTCAGAAACTTTTCGCGGAACGACTCGGCGGCGAAAAATTCGGCAAAGAGGAAAAAATCTACAAATTCGAAAAAATCAAAAGGGCAAAACGTGAAGCCCTGAAAAACAATCCAGGCATGCAGATAATTGACCTTGGTGTCGGCGAACCCGATGATAAGGCTTTCCCCGTTATAATTGATACGCTTAAAACCGAATCAGAGAAACATGAAAACCGCGGTTATTCAGATAATGGCATAATTGAATTTCAGCAGGCAGCCGCAAAATACATGGATAAGGTATTTAACGTTCCGGGGCTTAACCCCGAAACCGAAATTATCCACTCAATCGGTTCCAAACCCGCACTCTCCATGCTCCCTTCAGCATTCATAAATCCCGGTGATGTTGCAATCATGACAGTCCCCGGTTACCCGGTTCTTGGCACTCACACTGAATGGTATGGCGGAAAAGTATATAACATCCCGCTCCTGAGTAAAAATGGATTTCTGCCTGACCTTGATTCCGTACCAGGGGATATTCGTGAAAAAGCCAAACTCATTGTTGTGAATTATCCGAACAATCCCACGGGCGCCATGGCCACCGAGGCTTTCTTCAAAGAGCTTGTACAATTCGCCAGGGAGAACAATATCATTGTAATTCAGGATGCTGCGTATGCGGCGCTGTCATATAACCGCGAACCGCTTTCATTCCTTTCAATTCCCGGCGCAAAGGAGGTCGGAATAGAAATACATTCACTCTCCAAATCTTTTAACATGACGGGATGGAGGATGGCATTCGTTGCAGGCAACGAACTCGTGGTAAAGGCTTACGGCAATGTGAAAGATAATTACGATTCGGGGCAGTTCAAGGCAATACAGATGGCAGCAGTTGCAGCACTTGAGCATCCCGAGATTACACATAAGATCAATGCCAAATATGAACGCAGGTTAAAAGCCCTCGTACAGATTCTTAACAAACTCGGATTTAATGCCACAATGCCAGGCGGAACATTTTACCTTTATGTGCAGGCCCCCAGGGGAACAAAAAACGGCATAAAATTTGAAACAGCCGAGGATTTTTCACAATTTCTCATCAAAGAGAAGCTAATTTCATCAGTACCCTGGGACGATGCCGGGCACTTTGTCCGTTTTTCATCAACATTTGTAGCAGCAGGAGAAGCTGAAGAAGCAAAAATTCTTGCAGAGATAGAACACAGATTATCTGATCTGCAATTCGAGTTCTGATATGACGATTAAGAAAAAAATTTATGTTTCAATTTTTTCAATTCTATCGGTAGCTGTAGTTGTAACGATTGCGATGCTGGTTACATGGAAAGTAATCAGCATCTCCTACAACATGAAAGAAAAAGTTGAAGGGGTTGATTCAACCATCACAATCAGCCGCGATTCTATGGGCATACCGCACATCGAGGCATCATCCTTAAAGGATGTTTACTTCTCCCTTGGATATATCCATGCAAAGGACCGCCTGGACCTGATCGAATATGACAGGGCGCTTGCAACAGGCAATTCCGCTGAATATGCCAGAAAAGAAGGTGAATTGCTCAATGCCATAGCAGGGACAATCGGCTTTACAAGAAGAGCGGATAAAATTCTGCTTTCACTTAACCAGGAACAGCAGGGATACCTGGAGAGTTACTGCGCCGGCATAAATCATATCCGGGAAGGACGTCCTTCGAGTTTCTTTCTTCCTTCAGCGTGGACGCCACGGGATGTAATAGCCATACTCGTGATGAAGGAATGGGCAAACTCATATCTGAACAGCCTTGAACTCATCATGAACCTTCAGGATACAAAGAAACTCAGCCTGGAAAAAATTCTTCCCGGAAAAAAATATATTCACTATTACAACGCTGATGATACTGAAAACCTTGAAACACTCAGAAAAATCAGGGAAGTTGTAAAAAAATACATGGGAACCTTCAACAGAGGATTTTACGTTTTTTCAGGTTCCAGTCTCAATATCAATGACAGCAATTACTACATATCCTTTGCATATAACGACTCCTATTCATCTTATCCCGGCTGGTACCCTGTTAAAATACTTCTCAATAACAGGCCTGTTGATTCGATCACCTACAGCGGTCTTCCATTCATCTTTGCTTTCAGAAATTCAACGAGGACAATGATTCATTTCAACATCAACGCTGATACAGCAGATTTCATACTTGTCGATACAGAAGAAAAAGATGAAAAAACACGTTACAGGCTGAACGGCAAATGGCAGGATTTCACTACAGTGCGAGCGCCACAGGGTGCCGGCACCAGTGAACTGATCTGGCTTACCGAGAGAGGCCCGGTACTCAACAGCCTTTCAGCACACACAGCGACCGACAATCGGATGCTTGTCATCGATTCCGTTCTTCCCGGCAGCGCTTATGTCCAGTTGCTCTTTGATGCCCCATTCAGCGACCTGAACCAGGCAACCCTGAAAAAATCCATAACAGATTCAGATGCATCACTGAAATGTTTTATCATCACCTCCGAGAATGAATCCCTCAAGGCTTATTCGGGATATGTATCAGCAGTAAACGACAGCAGTGTTTTTAAAAGTGGCAACCTGTACCTTAAACAATCATTCACAAAGTTTTCATGGTTTAAAACAGGCCTTTCTATCGACTACTCCGGAAGTGATGTTATCCCCGGAACTGAGCTTGCTGCATACCGGAATTCAATAATTACAGATGAACTGAAAATTGAAAGAATCAACCAGGTTCTTCTACCACGACGAATTTATTCTGAAGAAAAAATCCTGAGCATAATTGACGACAACAAATCACCTGCTGCTCAAAAATTTATCCCCCTTTTCAGGTCAATACTTGAACCGAATCCGTTAACATCTGCAAAGCTTACCAGAATTTATTTCAGCGATTGGGATTATAACACCTCTTATGAAAACCAGGCCCCTGGTATTTTTTATGTAACACTAAATTATTTTATCTACGAAACGCTGCGGGATGAATTCGGTGTGGATTTCGAATACAACCGGGAAAATTTTTATCTGCTTTATAGTGATTTTTATTCGCTAATAATGCAAAACCAGCTGTTCATCTATGACAATCCCGAAACACCGGTACTTGAAAACAGGGAAAACATATTCGATGTTTCTTTTTTCAATGCGATGAGGTTTCTCAACAGAAAAACCGGGCCAATAATGGATGAATGGTCATTCAGCAGAACTAATGCTGCAAAATTTACTCTTCCCAGGCTCAAATTTGATATCCTTTATAATATTTTCAGCGTTGACAGTTTGCCTGTAAATGGCGGCCCGGACACACTGATGGGAACTGTATCCGACAGCGACTTTGATCCTGTATCCGGACGCTCAATCAGCGGTCTTATGAATATGAGCAGTTTTAAAATATCAATGAATACCGGGTATTCCACCTCTCTCCTTTCAGAATTCTTTTATGGAAAAAAGGGATCGATAAAATTTACCGACATTGGTAAAGTCAACCTGATATATAAAACCGTTATTGAGAAATAAAAAAGGCTGCCCGAAAGCAGCCTTTTTTATTAAGGGGCCGCAACCCCTTGATAGTTTCCGGTATCAATACATACCAGGCATTCCGCCCATTCCACCAGCTCCGCCAGGCATCATGGGTTTTTCTTCTTCTTTGTCAGTGATTAGAACTTCTGTTGTGCAGAGCATGCCTGCTACAGATGCAGCATTCTGCAGAGCTGACCTTACAACTTTAGCTGGATCGATAACACCGGCTTCAATCATATCCACCCAGGTGAGGGTATATGCATTAAATCCGACACCGGCTTTCTGCTCTTTTGCTTTTTCAACAACAACAGATCCCTCGAGCCCGGCATTTGATGCAATCTGCTTCATGGGGCATTCTATTGCACGGCCGATTATTTCAGCGCCAATTTTTTCATCACCCGCAAGTTTAGCTGCAGCTTCTCTAACAGCATTCTGAGAATGAATCAGTGTGAGTCCGCCGCCGGGAACTATTCCCTCTTCAACAGCAGACCTTGTAGCAGAGAGAGCATCCTCAACCCTGGCCTTCTTCTCTTTCAGTTCAACTTCAGTCGCAGCGCCAACATTTATTACAGCAACGCCGCCTGCAAGTTTAGCTTTTCTTTCCTGAAGTTTCTCTTTATCGTACTCAGAACTTGACTCATCAATCTGCTTCTGGATTTGCACGATTCTGCCTTTAACATCAGCCTGTGCACCTGCACCTTCGATAATTGTTGTGTTTTCTTTATCAACGATTATCTTCTTCGCTCTTCCCAGGTGGTTGATTGTTGTATTCTCAAGTTTCATTCCCAGATCTTCAGAAACAACCTGTCCACCAGTAAGAATAGCTATATCCTCAAGCATTGCTTTTCTTCTGTCTCCGAAGCCGGGAGCCTTAACTGCTACACAGCTTATTGTTTTTCTCAGTGTATTAACGACTATTGTTGCAAGAGCTTCGCCTTCAACCTCTTCAGCGATAATGAGAAGCGGTCTGCCTGACTGGGCAACTTTTTCAAGTACCGGAAGAAGGTCTTTCATCGTGGATATTTTTTTATCATGTATCAGGATCATAGCGTCCTGCATAATCGCCTGCATTGATTCAGGATCATTGGCCATGTATGGTGAAATATAACCACGGTCAAACTGCATACCTTCAACTACGTCGAGTGTTGTTTCGATGGATTTTGCCTCTTCAACAGTTATAACACCATCTTTGCCAACTTTATCCATTGCGTCTGCTATCAGGTTTCCAATCTCCATATCGTTATTAGCTGATATAGCAGCAACCTGTGCAATCTCTTTCTTATCTTTTATTTCCCTTGCTGTAGAAGCTATGTAATTCACAGCTGCTTCAACCGCTTTATCGATACCCCTTTTAAGGTCCATGGGATTTGCACCGGCTGTTACATTTTTCAGGCTCTCCCTGTAAATTGCTGCTGCAAGTATCGTAGCAGTTGTGGTACCATCACCTGCAACGTCATTTGTCTTGATGGCAACTTCTTTAACCATCTGTGCACCCATGTTTTCAAAACTGTCTTCGAGTTCTATTTCACGTGCAACAGTAACACCATCTTTTGTAACAGTAGGAGCCCCGAATTTTTTGTCTATAGCAACATTTCGGCCCCTGGGCCCCAGGGTAACCTGAACCGCATCTGAGAGTTTCACAACGCCTTCAAGGATTGCCCTTCTGGCTTCATCATTATACTTTAATACTTTTGCCATTTTCGTTCACCTTTATTCTTTGAATATTTTCAATCAATAACTGCCAGAATATCATGTTCGCTGAGAATGAGATATTCCTTCTCGTCATATTTTAATTCTGTCCCTGCATATTTTCCGAAAAGAACTTTGTCACCGACTTTTACTCTCATAGGAACAAGATCCTTTCCGTCATAACGCCCTTCGCCCACAGCAAGTATTTTGCCCCTCTGCGGTCTTTCTTTTGCAGTATCTGGCACATAGAGTGAACCGACTTTATTGAATTCCTCTTCAATCAATTCAACAACAACTCTGTCACCAATAGGTTTTATAGCCACATCAGCCTCCTTAAATATTAAAAATAAAATTAGTTAATTGCCTTTTGAATTGTTAGCACTTATTTTTAATGAGTGCTAACAATTCAAAGATATAAATTGACTTCTTTTTTTCAAGATTAATTTTTAGATTTTTTCTTATTTTTTAACAAACAAAGGATGTTTATAGTAAATACGAAAGAATCCTAACCGATCGCAGTGAAATCTGACTTTCCACCTCTTTTTTCTATAAGCCTGCAATCGCCGATAACCATTTTTTTATCAACGGCCTTACACATGTCATATACCGTGAGAGCTGCAACAGAGACAGCTGTTAAAGCCTCCATTTCAGCACCTGTCATGCCGCTGAGTTTAATCTCACTGGTAACATAAACTGCAGATTTTTCTTTCTCTATTTGAAGATCTACATTTATATAATTCAGCTGAAGCGGATGACACATTGGTATAAGATCATGGGTTTTTTTTGCAGCAAGTATTCCTGCAATCCGGGCTACTTCAAAGACTTCACCCTTAGGCAGAAGTCTTTGTTCTATCGCTGTTATGGTTGAATTATCCATATAGATGCGGGCTTCTGCCCTGGCGCTCCGTATTGTAACTTCTTTAGAGCTGATATCTACCATTACAGATTTGCCCTCAGGGGTATAATGCGAGAATTCTTCCATAAATTAAACCAGATTTAGTTACTTAAAAAATCATGCTTCAGCTTTTTTAAAAGCTTTAAATGCATATTTTACAATGCCCCATAGAACATACAGCATTGTAACACCGAAAATCGCCCATGTTTTAAAAATAACTAAAAGCGCAATTATCACAAGAATGGTAATTATTCTGACAGCTAATCCCTTTTTCCATAAATCAGAAAACAGCTTTGAATAATCAATATTGGAAACCATAAGAAGGGCAATTATTACAAATAGTGGCACAAAACAGTATAGTGGCATTTCAAAAAAAATTGATCCAAATAATATATTATCTGAAACCAGAAGCGCTGGAACAATAGCTATAACAATACCTGCCGCAGGCGAAGGAAGTCCTTTAAACCCTGAACCTGAATCTTCACAATTAAACCTGGCCAGCCTGTAAATTGCGCAAATAGGGAAAAGAACTGCAAGCAAGGCTCCGCTACTCAATCCAAAAATAAAAGGAAGCTTATAAAAATATGCCTGGTACGCGAGAATACCAGGGGCTATACCATAGGATACTGCATCTGCCAGTGAATCCAGCTGCATGCCAATTTCGCTCTCTACATTAAGAGCCCTTGCTATGGCGCCATCAAAAGCATCAAAAAGACTGGCTATAAAGATAAGCACACCGGCTATAATGAGAAAATCATAATTGTTAATCTGCGGATCATACTGTGCTGAAAGGAGTATTGAAAAGAACCCGGTCACCATGTTCCCCATGGTGATCATACTTGGAATAATAGACCTTTTTTTTACCATATCACATCCTGATTTCCGGAGTTTTTCTTTATTAATTCAATCCTGAACCTATATGTCAAGACAAATAAGTTCAACCTGATGCTATTAGAGGCCATGAGAGTTTAAAAATCCGTCTGAAGCTCTAATTTTATTTTTTTCCTGGCAAAGGCCAGATCAATAAGCCTGTCGAGAAGATTGCTATATGATATTCCTGAATACTCCCAGAGTTTGGGATACATACTTATGCTGGTAAATCCCGGTAATGTATTGATCTCATTGAGAAAAAAATTCCCTGTATCTCTGTCCAGAAAAAAATCAACACGCGCCATTCCTGAGCAGTTTAATGCAAGATATGCCTCTTTTGCAACTTGTCTCATTTCTTCAGTTAATTCCCTGTCAATCTCTGCCGGAATGAGAAGCTCTGCACCATCCGAATCAATATATTTTGCCTCGTAAGAATAAAACTCATGCCTGGGCCTGATCTCTCCCGGAATAGAAACTTCAGGTTTTTCATTACCCAGCACCGAAAATTCTATCTCACGGGCATTTACTGCTTTTTCAACAAGTATCTTGTTGTCCCACCTGAAAGCTTCATCAACAGCACCTGCAAGGTCTGAAAAATCTTTGACCTTGCTTATTCCAACCGATGAACCCGCATTAGAAGGTTTGATGAAACACGGAAAACCGGAATTATGTTTAATGTTCGCCATGATAG
Organism: uncultured Leptospirales bacterium; assembly: GCA_964440335.1. GTDB lineage: Bacteria > Spirochaetota > UBA4802 > UBA4802 > UBA5550 > JAAYBQ01. The sequence continues at coordinate 10,972 of CAYTSF010000019.1, read as the reverse complement.
CATCTCTGTTTTCTGCCCACTGGTATTTATGGACTTTTATCCATGGGACAACGGGCACACCTGCCTCTTTAAGCAACCTCTTTGCTATATCTTTATCCATGCCTATGGCAGACCCGGAAACATCCGCTCCAACATAAGGAACCATGGCAAGCTCAAGAAGTCCCTGTAAAGTTCCATCCTCGCAAAAGGTTCCATGTACCACGGGAAATATTACATCAATATCGATCTCTTTGTTCGTCTCGCAATTCCTGATCCTGAGTTTTCCATCACTTTCAAAATGATT
>CAYTSF010000019.1:9424-10589 GCA_964440335.1 uncultured Leptospirales bacterium | reverse complement strand
ATTGCATCTACAACACACGATATGCCGATTTCCGATGTTGAAATCATTTCGATATTTATATTCTGTTCCGAGAAAACACCGAACATTTTTCCGGCTACTCCATATGATGATAGCATGCCAACACCAACTGCCGATACAATGGCAATGTCTTCCTTGAAATCGATGGCGGTTCCGCCGAATTCTTTATTCAGATTTTCGCAGATCTCTATGGTCTTTTTCAGATCATCTTTTTTTACAGTAAATGAAATTGATGTCCTGTTATCATGGCCGGTTGACTGGACTATCATATTGACATATATCTTGCATATCCCAAGTTCATTGAACAACCTTGCAGAGATACCGGGCCTGTCAGGAATGTCTCTCACAGTAACCTTTGCTTCATCCTGTTTTGAAGTAATACCGCTTACAACAAATTTCTCCATCATCTCCTCCATGGGCATTACAATCGTCCCCTCGTCAGGAACAAAGCTGGATCTTACGTGCAGCTTTATATTAAATTTCTTGGCAAACTCAACTGAACGCGAATGCAGCACACCAGCACCAAGCCGCGCAAGCTCGAGCATTTCATCGTAACTTATCTCTTTAAGTTTCCTTGGGGATTTGATCACGCGCGGGTCCGCAGTGTAAACACCGTCAACATCAGTATAAATTTCGCAATCGCGTGTCCTGAGCACTGCAGCAAGGGCTACAGCCGAAGTATCCGAACCTCCACGCCCTAATGTCACAATGTTTTCATCTTCATCAATTCCCTGGAAACCTGCAACGATTACGACTTTGCCGTCAGATAGCGATTTATGAATACGCTCAGTTGATATATCGGCAATTTTTGCGTTCGAAAAATTACCGTCTGTGAGCATCCTGATCTGAGAGCCGGTGTATGATATTGCATCGACTCCGATTTCATGAAGAGCAATGGCCAGGAGAGCTATTGATACCTGCTCACCCGTCGAGAGGAGCATATCCATTTCGCGCTTTGAGGGATTAACGGAAAGTTCCTTTGCGAGACTTATGAGTTCATCAGTAGTTTTACCCATTGCCGAAACGACTACTACTACTGAATATCCCCTGTCCTTGTAACTCTTGATCCTGTCGGCAACAGCCTTGATTCTTTCAGGCGATTTGACCGAAGTCCCGCCGTATTTCTGAACAATTATTTTTTCCTGAG
>CAYTSF010000019.1:0-9324 GCA_964440335.1 uncultured Leptospirales bacterium | reverse complement strand
TCATCGTAATAATCGTACTCATACATTTTAATAAAATTTTTTATTACAAGGCGAATCTCAAGAACAGTCTCTTCGTTTTTGCTGTCATATTCAAAATCACCGGCAATTGGAACAACAAGCGGGTATACGCGCAACACGCTTGCGTAATCCTCCCTGAGGCTGTCCCAGTATGAGTTTGTCTGCAGATTGTTAAAATTAAATCCTTCTACCTCATTCTCATTGAATATAACTTCGGCCGGTTCATCATATACATACCCCGTACCATTGCTTTCATATATCATTGCATTATCGAAGGCCATCTTTCTGATGTACAACTGGACCTTTGTATACTTCCCCTTGCCCGGATCATCGCTTTTCAGTTCAACACCCGTTCCATTAAAAAAATTCTCGTCATCACTAAGAGAAGCCTCAATGAGCTGTCTGTAGTTTCCTATTTTGTCACCATTAAGCCTGAATTCTGCAACATCCAGCATAAACTTAGTAGGGAGAGCGTCACTGGATGTCGTTGTGTAATCATCCACAGAATCATCTGCCATTGTCGCGACTCCAGGTATAGAAAATGCGGCTGTTGAAGATTCACTCTCAAGCGTACCTTTAAGGATTACCTTCATCTTGCTGGTAGACATTTCTGTGAAGACAGGCTCCTGTTCGCAGCCTGTTATTAAAAGTCCCGCGGCAGTCAGCATGATTAAAACTATGAGTTTATATATATTCATCAAATGTACCATTACATGTTAAAGTTAAAGTAAAGGGCGATCGCCGCATGAAAAAAATGTCCGTTCTCTTTTGCATTCTCCATATATTCTTCATAAACAAACAGATAATCAAGCCTTAACGCGATGTTTGCAACTTTACCGGCAGGGAACGAAACCTCAAAACCTGTCATAAAAAGCGGTTCCCACTGACTGATCTCGTCAGGCTCCATAAAAAGATATGCAGAACCTGCTCCGAGCTTGTATTGAAGTCTTACAGGGATATCGATTGGTATTAGATACAACATGTTCATGTAAAGGGGAACCATGGTCAGTTCATTAATTCCGTCAGATGTATAATTCTGGTAAGACGTATCAATACCGATTTTCAGCAGGTCAACCGGAAGATTGTACCTGAAAAACAGTCCAACGCCCATGTCCGGATTTATAAGGTCCGATGTGTCAAAAAGAGGTGTTACCGGACCATACCAGATTCCGACCTGCGGATTCATGAAATATTTTTTTCTGGAACTTTCGGCAAAAAGATCTATACCGATGAATAACACCATAACAGCCAGTAATATGGTTAGCAGCCTGTTTCTCATTATCAATATCCGGAAATCATTTGTTTGACTGAAAAATTTAAATGCATATATTAAAGACAATATTCATGATGAAAGGTTATAAAAATTTCACCCTGATTGTTGCTTCTGTTCAATAGAAAAATCCACTCTCAAAAGATAAATACATTCAGCAGAAAGTTTATCGATTCAACAGCACAAATTACCTGAAAAATTATAGTTTTTCATAGTATTAATATGTCAATAATTAAAATGCAGAATCATAAAAGTTGAGTGGCGGGTCATAGTCTACCCTGTTAAGGTACAGTCCGTACGGTGGGGCAGTAAAACCGCCGCTCTCCCTGTCTTTCTGTTCCAGAATATGAACAATATAGCCGGGATCTTTTTTTTCCCTGTACATCTGGACTATAGTACCAATAATAATGCGAATCATGTTATGAAGAAACGCATTTGCCCTTAAAGTAATTTTAATAAATTCACTGTCACGAACAACATCAATTGATTCTATAGTGCGCACAGTCCCCTGTTCAGCAGAAATCTTTTTACAGAATGATGCAAAATCATGCTCACCCGCAAGATGTGATGCAGCTTCGCGGAAATACTGTTCATCGAATTCATGATTGATCCACATCGCTCTGTACCGCATGTAAGGGCTCCGCAGCGGGTAATTATATATCAGATAAAGATACTCCCTTGACACAGGTGAAAACCTTGCATGAAAGTCATCGGGGACAACATAACAGTTTTTTACAGAGATATCATCAGGCAGAATGCCATTGAGGCTTATGCAGATTTTTTTTAGAGGAAGGTCTTTTTGCATGTCGAAATGAACCACCTGCCCCAGAGCGTGAACCCCCGAATCTGTACGTCCCGAGGCTGTTACACGTATCTCCTCCCTTGTTAGGATTTTAATGGCAAGCTCCAGTTCCTTTTGAACCGTTCTCCCGCCATCCTGTATCTGCCATCCGTTGAAGCTGGTTCCATCATACTGGACAAGCAGGGCATACCTGGTCACTCAGCAGTCCCCTCTTCCCATTCCATGAGCATGGCATTTATCTTTTCGTAAAGTACACGGGTTTTTTCAATTAGATCACTCGGGGTGGATTTTGACGATTTCCCCATTCCAAAGAGCCTGCTGAGATACATTTTGCTCATCCTGAAATTTTCGGCCCGCTTAGCCTCATCCTTCTCCCTGGCACCGAATTTAACAGTGAGAATAGCTGTCATATACAAGATACCCTCGTAACCCCAGTTCTTGTCTGAATCCGGACCCATGTTGCCCGCTGCATCTGCAGGTTCAGCGCCATTCTGAATAAGTTCGAGCACCTTAAAATAATATTCATAAGCTTTCTTATAGAAAAACAGAGACATCTTCTTATATGGCCTGTCCGGGTATTCTTCTGCAAGATCAGAAAAAAGCCACGCCCCCCTTATGGACGAAACAGCTTTCTTAAAAGTAGGGGCAACATGTTTTCTTCGCAGGTTATAGCAATCGACCGCCAGCATGTATGAGGCAGCCCCCATAAGTAGGTTACGGTCCTGGGTGAAATCCAGGTCATCAAAGAATTTGATGACAGCATTTCTCCTTGCCGGACGCATTTCCTGCAGCTTGATTATTTCATCATCAGTCACATCTCCAAAATCCTTGGGATATGCAGTAAAAAGGCAATTAGGACAAACATTGAGAAGATAATTCAGTGGATATACCTTACCGTATTTTTTATTATCCTTGTATATCATACGAAGTTCATCCGTGAGTTTATCAGCTATTAACCGGCCACCCCCGGTAAACATCTCCTCCCTGAAAAACTCATTTTTACAAACAGGGCATTGAGTTGAATTTTTCTGCCTGAAGGTAATCTTTTTTATTTCTTCCATTTAGCATCAACCCCGGTTATGATAGATTCATCCGCAAAATTAAATAAATTTGCATAAGCTGTTAAGTTCAAAGGTTATTCAATTATTAAAAATGAATATGATGAAGATTTTAAAAAAAAACTTATATTATACGAATTGTTAAACATACTATTTTTTGAAGTAAAATATTCAATCAAATTTTAAACTTTCAACTTATAAAAACATCATAATCACTATCAGAGAATCGATAAAATAAAGTAATTTATTTCAGTAATTGTTCCGGAAAAAACCTTATAATTTAATAATGAAATCAGCAATTCCCAGCTGCCAATGGAGATATGGAATTTGAGCAATTTTTTCTGCAAAAAAGTATAGAATCAACATTTACTTTATTTTAAATAATCAAATTTAGTTATATTTTCACTTTTATCACGCACGAATTTTTAGAAACATCATTTTTTTTTCAAGTGATGTTCAAAAACAGTCGAAACAATAATGATGATTTATTTTTAATTTTGAGGGACCCTCATGAAACCATATTTTAAAAAAATTGTGCTTTTCTTAGCAATTCTCTTCATAAACAATAATGCTTTCCCCATTTCACAGGGAGTGCAATCCTCTAAAGATTATTATTTTACCATGAGTGTTTTACGGCAAGTAAAACCAATGATAGAGAATTTTAAAACAGATGAACTTTACGCCTCATACCAGAAACTTCTTAAAAACTTCGAAGAAGCAACACTGGATTATTACAGTAATAATTATGATGATTCATATGTAAAATTTTATAACCTGAAACTCGAAATGATGAAATTCCTTGAACAGCTTGCTGATGTATACATAAAGAGAACCAAATTATTACTTTCGGCATCGATTAAGGACAACAACGCAATAAACATCTTTCTTGAATATAACAAACAAAGCGGATATGCTGAATATTTTAAAAAACCTTTTGACCCCCTGAAAGATGTAAAACCTTATAACGCGGATTTTACAGCAAAAGATTTTCATTTTTTTTATGACTCGCCAAAACTTGAAGACTGGCTGCACAGTGGATACTATTATCAGAGTATGGCATCAAAAATTTTTCAGGATAAAGAAATTGAATTTATAAAAACCCGGAAAAAAATTAAAACCGACAATATCAATTATATAATTGAAAAGTACCTGGATGTTATCTCATACTGCCGAACAGCAAAACAATGTGCACTTGAAATATATAAATGTAAGAATGAACATGACACCGGAGCCATACTCGCAAAATATAAAATACGCAAAGACCAGCTTACTCCAATATTTGATGATAGAATACCGGAAGATTATAAAGTTGATGCAGTAGATAATGTTAAATTGCTATATACAGTAGAACTTGAACGCAGAAAAAAAGCCCTGGGGCAATAAAAAAAGACCCTTTCAAGGGTCTTTTTTTATTGCTGAAGAGAAGTTATTTCTCTTTTTTATCTTTCTTTTCCTTTTTATCTTTCTTTTCTTTCTTTTTATCTTTTTTTACATCTTCCGGTTTTGCTTCTACAACAGGTTTCCTTCGCTCAACAAGTTCAATTATTGCCATTTCTGCAGCGTCACCCGCCCTTGTTCCCAGCAGATACATCCTGGTATAGCCACCTTTCCTGTTAACATACCTTAACGCGATATCATCAAAAAGTTTTTTCAATACATCTCTGTCTTTTATTACTTTTAAAACTTCACGTTTATTATGCAGCCTTTTTCCTGCTTCTGTTTCAGGAATTTCAACGTTCTTTTTCGCACGGGTAATAAGCTTATCAGAAATTATTTTCAGCTCTTTACCTTTTTCTTTTGTAGTAATAATACGTTCATGTTCAAACAGTGAGGTGACCATATTATTAAACATAGCTTTTCTATGGGCGTAGGTTCTTCCAAGCTGCCTGACTTTATTTTTGTGTCTCATTTATCAACCTCATTTAATCCTTTAGTCCAAGACTTAAATGGTAAGCCTCAAGTTTTGTTTTAATCTCTTTAAGAACAACATCGCTGGAATGTTTGGATTTACGAACTTCATCCTCAGTTTTCTTTACCAGATCCTCAAGTGAAGATATATCAAGACTCTTAAGAGTATTGTATGCTCGAACTGAAAATTCTATATCATCAATCGATTTTGAAAGAAGAACTTTCATTTTTTCTATGCTTTCATCAATTACTTCAACTTCTTCTTCATGTTCTTCTTCAAAGTTGATGAAAATTGACATATGATCCTTGATAATTTTTGCCGACTGTGCAAGAGCATCATCAGGAGAAATTGAACCATCTGTCCAGACTTCAAGAATCAGTTTATCATAGTCGGTCCTTTGAGCGACCCTTGTATCTTCAACTTTAACATTCACTTTCTGTACCGGTGAAAAAATTGAGTCAATTGGTATTACGCCAACTGTTTCGGTGTTCAGCTTGTTCATTTCAGCCGGAACGTATCCCCTGCCTCTTTCAATCTGAACTTCCATATCGATTTTTCCACTATCATTCAGCGTCGCGATTTTATATTCCTTGGTCATAACCTGAATGTCCGGATCTACATCAAAGTCAGCCCCTTTCAGTTCACCGGCGCCCTGTTTGACTATATGCAATACCTTTGGAATTTCACCTTCATATTTGAATCTCATTTTTTTAAGATTCAAAATTATCCTGGTCACATCTTCATAAATCCCGGGTATTGTAGAAAACTCATGAGGGACACCTTCAATTTTAATCGCTGTGATTGCCGCTCCCTCAATAGATGAGAGTAAAACTCTTCTCAGTGAATTACCAACGGTCAGGCCATATCCTCTTTCAAAAGGCTCAGCAATAAATCTGCCATAATCAGGCTGCAGTTCATCATGCTCAAAAGAAATCTTACTCGGTCTTTTAAAGCCCTTCAGGAGATTTTTAGGGGCCATTGTTACCTCCAACACGATAATAAATAAACAGCTTCATCAAAAAACAAAAGTTATTTTGAATACAATTCAACTACAAGCTGTTCATTGAAGCCTTCTTTAATGTCAGTTCTTGCAGGAATTCTAATAATTTTACCTGACTTTGCATCATAATCAACATCTACCCATTCAGGCTTTGAATCTATGGCTTTTGACAACTTTATAGAATCCTCAAGAATTACATTAACCTTAAAATACTCCCTTACCTCAACCTGGTTGCCCTCTTTAATAATAAAGGAGGGAATATCAACCACATGGCCATTAACCATTATATGCCTGTGCTGTATTATCTGTCTTGCCTGCATTCTCGAAGAAGCAAACCCCATTCTATATACAACATTATCAAGTCTTCTTTCAAGGAGAGAAAGCATATTTTCGCCGGTTACACCTTTAAGCCTGTTTGCTTCCTCAAAATTAAGCCTGAACTGTTTTTCAAGCAATCCATATGCTCTTTTAATTTTCTGCTTTTCCCTGAGCTGCACAGCATAATCAGACATTTTTGTACGCCTCTTACGTGGTGGTCCGGGAGGATATTTTTTATCACCTTTCAATGGACATTTATCTGTTAGACATCTCTGGCCTTTCAGCATCAGAGGAGTCATTTCCCTTCTACATAATTTACATTTAGGTCCTGTATATTTCGCCATAACTAAAACACTCCATTAAACTCTTCTTCTTTTCTTAGGTCTGCATCCATTGTGAGGCACAGGGGTTACATCTTTTATTTTACTGATGTTTAATCCGCTCTGAAACAAAGAACGAACAGCCGCCTCTCTGCCTATACCGGGACCTTTAACATATACTTCGATAGACTGAAGGCCAGCAGTTTCCATGGCAGTCTCCGCAGCACTTTTTGCTGCCATCTGCGCAGCAAAGGGCGTTGATTTCCTGGAACCTTTGAATCCCTCGCCACCTGAAGTTGCCCAGGCTATAACATTTCCCTGCATATCTGTTAAAGTTACAATAGTATTATTATAGGTAGCCTGTATAAATGCCTTTCCAACAGGAATATTTTTTTTCTCTTTTTTCTTGGCTTTCTTCTGTTTCACTTAAAATACTCCTTATTTCTTTTTCTTCGCACCAACGGAAACGCGCCTGTTTCCTTTGCGGGTTCTCGCATTATTTTTTGTATTCTGCCCACGGACCGGCAGACCTCTTCTATGCCTTATACCCCTGTAACAGCCGATATCCATAAGCCTCTTTATATTCATAGCAATCTCTGTTCTGAGATCACCCTCGACTTTCACATTTACTTCTATATATTTTCTGATACTTCCAATTTCATCATCTGTCAGATCTTTTACACGTGTATCAGGATTTATACCTGATTCACTGAGTATTTTTTTAGATGTAAATAGTCCTATACCATATATATAGGTCAGTCCGATTTCTACTCTTTTGTCACTTGGTAAATCTACACCTGATATCCTGGCCATACAATCCTCTTATAAACTTATTGTTTTTTTGCAGTTCTGACTTTCTGACGCTGTTTATGACGCGGATTTGTACAAATTACCCTGACAACGCCATGACGCTTGATCACCTTGCATTCACTGCAAACCTTTTTCACAGAAACTTTAACTTTCATAAATCATACCTCTTATCTCAAACAAAAAGCCATATACTAATATATGCAATCTTATGTCAACCGAATTATCAGTTGGCAATTGACTATTTTGATCTGTAAATTATTCTACCACGATTCAAATCATAGGGAGATAATTCAACTGTTACCTTATCTCCAGGGAGAATTCTTATATAATGCATTCTCATCTTTCCGGATATGTGTGCAAGAACTACATGCCCGTTATCAAGTTTTACTCTGAACATTGCGTTGGGCAACGGTTCTACTACGACTCCTTCAACTTCTATTGGTTCTTCTTTTGCCATAAACCTCTCGCTGTTTTGCTAATCAGTTAATTCGCCCCTGAAGTCTTTTTTTGTTACCAAGAAATCCCTCATAATGCCGCATAAGTAACTGCGATTCAATCTGCTTTAATGTGTCAAGAGTTACACCAACAATGATAAGCAGTGAGGTACCACCAAAAAGGTAAGCCATTTGCATTGGAACCTGTTCAGGCCAGAACCTTATAACAAAATCAGGAATTACTGCAATTGCTGCCAGAAACAGTGACCCCGAAAGAGTAAGCCTGTTAAGGATCCCTGTAAGATACTCCGTAGTATTCTGACCGGGTCTTATTCCTGGAATAAACCCACCATATTTTTTCAGATTTTCCGAAATATCATTTGGATTGAATCGCAATGATGTATAAAAAAATGCAAAAAACACTATAAGTAAAACATATAATAATATATATGGAATCTGGCCAAAAGAGAGCCAATACTGGAGATCATTGAGAATCTTGTACTTGCTTCCACCAGCCATTCTAATCATCTGAGAGGGAAACACTATTATTGCAGATGCAAAAATAATAGGAATAACACCCGCTGCATTTACCTTAATCGGTATATATTGAGCCGAACGCTGTGTTGCGGTACTTCCCACCATTCTTTTACCATATTGAACAGGAATACGCCTTGTTCCAAGCGTGAGGAGAATTGATGCTGCAACAACACAGAAGAAGATACCTATAAGAAGAATTCCGACAATCGGTTCACCTGTATCACTTATTTTTTTACCAGTTGCGAACAAAGCTTCCGGCATTCGTACAACGATACCTGCCATAATGATCATGGAAATACCATTACCTATACCACGTTCAGTGATCTGTTCGCCAAACCACATGAGAACCATTGTACCGGTTACTATTGCGATTACAGCAACAATAACAAATCCCAAGCCACTGTCTTCAGGAATTACGGTTGCGCCGTCGTTCGTTCTCATGGCAGTCTTCATCCAGAATGTCAAAGCAGTTCCCTGAATTGTACACAACAGTATTGTACCATATTTGGTATATTGATGTATTTTTTTGTATCCTTCCGCACCCTCTTTTGATAACTCATTAAGATAGGGGATTACAACTTTTAACAAATCAATAATGATTGATGAGGAAATATATGGCATGATTCCAAGTGCGAAGATCGTAAATCTTTTTAAGGCTCCCCCTGCAAAGAGGTCTACAAAATCCAGTAATCCGGCACCACTGTTAGCCTGTGACTCAAGAAAGTACTGTTTTAAGACGTCAATATTTATGCCCGGAATTGGTATGTGAGCTCCTATCCTATATATAATTAATATAAAAAGGGTAAATAATACCCTTTTTCTCAGATCAGGAACTTTAAAAATATTAA
>CAYTSF010000018.1:26445-32852 GCA_964440335.1 uncultured Leptospirales bacterium | reverse complement strand
AACGATTTTTTTAGTTGCATAACGATCCATGTATAAGTATCCTGAAGTATGAAAAAAAGTAATTCCGGTAAAATGTTACAGATATATCTTGATGCCTGCTGTTTTAATCGTCCTTTTGATGACCAGACACAGGATCGTATCCGTTTTGAAGCTGAATCTGTAATAATACTTTTAAAATTTGCCTCAACCGGTAAAATACTGCTTTCCGGCAGTGATGTTCTTAAGCATGAAATAAGCAAAATACCTGATCCTATTAGGAAATCTCAGGTATTATCACTATTGAATTATGTATCAACAAATTATTCTTTAAATAGCAGGATCATCGAATTTTCATATAAACTCGGGAATTATGGTTTTGGTTCTTTTGATTCGTTGCATATTGCCATAGCCGAACTATCCGGAATTAATCTTTTCGTAACAACGGATGACCGGATACTCAAACTATATAGAAGAAACTCCGGATTATTAAACATTAAAATTGATAATCCGGTAAACGTTGTCAGGGAGTTGTTGTTATGAAAGCATCTAAAGAAATCGGATTGATAAGAAAAGAAGGCCTTAATGCACTTGTTAAAAAACTGGGGCCTGATGGAATGATACGTTTTATACAGCAGTATAGTTCCGGGAGCGGCGACTATACCAGGGATCGTCATCTGATAATAGATGATTACTCTATTGATGAAATTGTAAAAGAAATAAAAAATAAGTAACTGGTTTTATTTACCCCAGCTTCTTTATCTCCTCAACAGAGAGCCCTGTAATCTGCTCAATGGTCTCATCATCGCTGTTGAATGGAATGACAGGTAATTATCTGATTTAACCGCTATCTGCTATCAATCTTTCTGGAGAGGCAGTATTCTTATCCTTTCATTATTATCATCAATCACAAGTATTGCCCCGTTTTCAAGGGCGTCATGATTATTCCTGATAGCTGCAATAAGTACCGAAGAGAAAAAATCTGGGGCAATATTTTTTGTACGTATAAGAACAACGCTTGGTCTGATCGCACCAGTCAGCGCCAGCAGTGTTGTAAAATCAATGTCACAGGTTATTATTGTATAATCATGTTCAACAGCAAAACGGAAAATCTCGGCATCCGGAGCGCCGTAATCACCTTTTTCTGACCAGTGAAACGACTCGATATCCGCAGATTTAAGAACACCGCACCAGGAGGGCGAGAGATTCATGTCGAGCAGAAAAATCATGCGCTGTGTATTTCTACTTCGTATTCGGAGGTTCTCCATGCCGCATATTCGAGCGCTTCCTTAATATCTTCAGCCTCAATATACGGGTATAGCTTCATAATCTCGTCATTGCTGCTGCCTGATGACAGCAGTCCAAGGATCATTCCTACTGTAACCCTCATCCCCCTTATACAGGGTTTGCCCCCCATGATTTCCGGATTAAGAGTAATTCTCTGTAAGTGTTTCATACGGTTATCCTGCTATTGTCAATCTGTTGTTTTAACTGTTTTCTGTTTTTAAGGGAACTGCTGAAGAATCATTCTACTCCTGCATGATGCCTGAGCGTTCTCTCGATATATTTACTGATATATAACAAAAAAATATTTGTCAATAAGATAAAACGAATTCAGGAAACGAAATCTTTAAACACTACTCTGTCAGGTACACTTTATATTGGCGGTCGTGACAATAATTCTTTTATAGGCTCTATCGATAATGTCCGTATTTACAACAGGGTCTTATCTGCATCTGAAATTGAATCATTATATAATGATAGTAACTAAAAACAATACCCTTTAAAATTACAGACAAGGGGCATCTGCCCCTTGTTATGTTTTACGAAAGTGCGTACAATTTAACAAAGGGCTGCCCATAAAGGCAGCCCTTTCATTTTACACTCCATACCAGGCAAATCCTGAGTCTGTTTCTGCTCCCTTAAATTTTTCGTATGTGCGCAGCGCGCTACGCACATACAGCAGTTTACCCCAGTTTCTTTATCTCCTCAACAGAGAGCCCTGTAATCTCTGCTATCTCTTTGGCAGACATCTTTTTTTTCAAAAGAGCACTGGCTGTTTCAAGGGACTTTTCCCTGATTCCTTTCTGCACACCTTTTTCAATACCTCGTTGCATACCTTCCTGCATACCTTCAAGCCTGATCTCTTTTTTCATTTTTTCTACTGTTTTTCTCAACATTGTTTTTGCCTCCGCCGGTCCTATAATCTGCTGTATTGTCTCATCATCGCTGTTGAATATAAGCCTCAGCCAGTTCATAAGGAGCGAAACTTCTTCAGGTCTCTTCTTCTTCACCAGTTCTGCTATCGTATCTATCTCTTTTTCCAGTTCATCATTGCTTAAATTTTCAATGTAGAACAGTGCAGAAACCGAATTCTTTATTCCTGTAAGGAAATCCCTGCTGAATTCATTTTCAGCTATCTTGTAGTACATAAAATCCGGAATATATTGTCCTGGTATTGTACCTTCTATCAAATTATTCAATTGCTCCGGCGCTGTCCACCTCTTTTCTCCGTTATAAAGCATCATGGGAAAGACTGCCGGTGCTTCGATACGGCCTGACGGCCTACTCAGCAACCGTACAATTCCTGAATATTTTGTTGGCACCGCAGCATACGCAGCGCCATGAACCGGTCAACTGTTGACTGGAATTCAAGCAGCAGGAAGATATAGATATCGTTCTCCCTGGACTTCGCCCTGTATATCAGGTCAGATTCCCTCTTTATAAATTCATCCGTAATAAAACTTTTGTCGATTCGCTCAAGGCTGGAATAATCTATATGCTGCACCCATTCTTCATTTACAAAACTTAAAAAGAGCTGGTGAACCATCTCCGGGTTGGAAAAAAGTTTCTTATAGGCTGAATCATGAGCATTAAATTTTTTTGTCATAGAATCCTCCTGAAGTAGTAACGAAATTCAGGCGAAAAATGAAAAAAAATTTTATAAAAAAGTTCAAATTATGATCCAGGGCAGAACTGTTCAGGGTGCTTCCTGAATTTTTTCTTAGCTGCGTAGCGCGCTACACAGCTAAGGGGGATAACGGGCGCGATATGCAAGGCTCCCCGTGTTCCGGCAACCTGACCCCATTAATTTATGTTTATGAAAAAAATTTTAACAAAAGGGCATTTTCATTCGTTTACCATATATGGGTAACGCATGGCAAAGATAAAACTTAATCCGCAAATAAAATCAATCAGCGGCCGCGCCGGAAATATTATCTATTATAATGTGGCAGGGAGACAGTACGCCCGTTCATACAGCATTCCTTGTAACCCCCGGACCGGATCGCAGCAGAAAAACCGCGCAGCCTTTGGCGAAGTATCAAAACTCTGGAAATACCTGCCTGCGGAAGACAGGGCATTGTATAATAAACTGGCAGAGGGCAAAACTTTCAGCGGTTACAATATATTTGTGTCAATGTTTATGAGGGGGATAACAGTCCAGGCACTCATGAGTATTCTGAAAAAGCAGACAGGTGGATTATACATATATACTCCGGGTTTGATAAGGAACAACTCCGTACATGCTTCGATAATCATGTTTTCCAGACAGATATACCGGCATATTGCAGAAATGAGCGGGTATAAACCGCCGGGAATGACCTGTCTCGCTGCGTAAGGTCACAGGAGCACCTGAAATTGAAACCATTTCCGCAAAATAGTTTATTGACAAACAGGGAGGCCTGTTTTAACAGGTATTCTGCTGTTTACGGAAAGGTGTCCGAGAGGCCTAAGGAGCACGCTTGGAAAGCGTGTGTAGCGCAAGCTACCGGGGGTTCGAATCCCCCCCTTTCCGAAAAATAACAATCCGGCCGGGTGATCATGTCATATCAGGTAATTGCCAGGAAATGGCGGCCTCAGACCTTCGACGAAGTAGTTTACCAGGATCACGTTTCAAGGACCATCCGCAACAGTATAAAGAATGGCCGGATATCCCATGCCTACCTTTTTTCAGGGCCGCGGGGAGTGGGTAAAACAACCATGGCCCGTATTGTTGCCAAGTCCCTGAACTGCATAGAGGGCCCCACTTCACATCCCTGCGGCAAGTGCGAAAACTGCATCGAGATAAAACAGGGCATATCCTTTGACGTGATCGAAATCGACGGCGCGTCCAACAACGGCATAGACAACATACGCGAGCTGCGCGAAAACGTGAACTTCGCCCCGGCCAAGTCGCGTTACAAGATATACATCATCGACGAAGTGCACATGGTCACTACCGCCGCGTTTAACGCGCTGCTCAAGACGCTTGAGGAGCCGCCGTCCCATGTTATATTCATATTCGCCACAACTGAAATACACAAAATACCGGACACCATACTTTCGCGTTGCCAGAAATATTTTTTCAAGAAGATACCCATTGATGTCGTGGTAACCCACCTCTCATCGATTGTCGAGAAGGAGGGATACCGCATCTCCCAGGGCGCCCTCTACCCCGTTGCCCGCATAGCCGACGGCTCCATGCGCGATGCGCAGTCCCTGCTTGAGCAGGTCATATCGTTTTCGGGAGCAACGGGCCAGGGCACCGAGATATCCGAGGATGACGCGCTCTCCATACTGGGAGTTGTGCCCACCGAGAGCTACGCCAGGCTCATCGAGCTTGTGTCGCTCTCTGATGCCGCTGGTCTCATGTCAGAGGTGGACCGCATAGTCTCCATGGGCATAGACGTGTCCAGGTACTCCGGGGGTTTCATGGACATCATACGCTGTGTGCGGCTCATCAACGCGGGAGTTGACGTGAAGTCCATGCTCGGGCTCTCCTCTGACGAGGCATCCATGCTCGCAGACGCGGGCAGGAGGCTCGGGGACTTTGAGCTTGGCGCGCTTTTCAGGATCGCGTCGGATTTAATGAAGAACCTGCGCTTTTCAGGTAACGACAGGGTGTTTCTGGAGATGGCGCTCCTGGACATGGTATCAGTAATCCAGACACCGTCAGTTGCCGAGATAATAAAAAAGATAGAGGAATCGGGTGTTACTGCCTCATCTTTGCAGGAAACACGGCCACTCCCCGCACAGAAGGCAGATCCTCAAAAAAAAAATGAAAATCCGGGTCTGCAGGATGTGATGAACTCCTGGAAAGACCTCCTGGCCGAACTTGATGCAAAGAAGAACAGGCTCTACTTTATACTCCGGCCGGCAATCGTTAGTCTTAAAGGCAACACGCTGGCGCTATCATACCCCGATGGAATTGACGTGGCTACCTACAGTAAAACACTTGACTTAAAGACCGCAGGATATATAGAAAAAAATCTGTCGGAGAGGACGGGATATGCCATAAAGCTTGAGCTTCCTGCTGTACCGGCTGCAACAGTTGCTTCGCCTGCCCCTGAAAAAGCTGTCAGGCAGCAGGAATATGAACCTGAGCCGTCACCGCCTCCGGAAGAGGAGATGATTTCAGCACCGGAGACAGATGAACATAAAGTTGAAAGCCATGCCGTTAAAAGGATACAGGATGCCTTTTACGGAAAGATTGTAAAAAAGGAGAACGACAATGCTTAAAGGACTCGGCGACATCGGCCACCTGATGAAGATGCAGAAAGAGATGAAGAGTATCCAGAAGAATATCAAGAAGGCCAGGATAGAGGGCATGTGCGCTGATGAGAGCGTTAAGGCCGTGGTGAACGGTGAGTTCAGCCTGCTCGAGATCAGCATAAGCCCCGAGCTTGTGAAGGCCGGCGATCAGAAGAAGATCGAGAAGAACGTCTACTACGCGGTAAATGACGCGGTTGACAAGGCGCGCAACTATGCCGCTGAAGAGATGAAGAAGATCGCGGGCGGCATGGACCTGGGCGGTCTTTTCGGATAGGATTCCACCTTGGCAAAACCCTCGGTTTACATAGAGAAGGTGACGCGCGAGCTCTCGAAGCTGCCTGGTATTGGCGGCAGGAGTGCCTCGCGCATTGCCTTTCACATGCTCTCCATGGACAGGGCCGCAGTTGACCGCCTTGTTGCAAGCATACTTGAACTGAAAGACAACATAACCACGTGCAGCGTATGCGGCGGCATATCCGACAGCGACGTGTGTTCAATCTGCTCTGACCAGGGACGCGACAGGTCGCTTCTGTGTGTTGTTGAGGGCCCCAGGGATGTATTTACAGTTGAGGCCTCGGCCGGGTTCAGGGGGTATTACCATATACTTGGGGGGCTCATATCACCACTTGACGGCATCGGGCCCGATGACCTGAACATGGCCTCACTCGTTAAACGCTGCGCCTCCATGAAACCTGAAGAGGTCATACTTGCCCTTAATCCCACAATCGAGGGTGACGCAACAACGCTTTACATAGCAGGGCTCCTGGTGTCACCGGCACTCAAGGTCACAAGAATTGCTCACGGCCTCCCGGTTGGAAGCGACCTTGAGTTCGCAGACAGCGCCACAGTGGCAAAATCAATCCAGGGGCGCGTCAGGATTTAGGTTTTCTGCGCCCGTC
>CAYTSF010000018.1:13338-26345 GCA_964440335.1 uncultured Leptospirales bacterium | reverse complement strand
GGTTTTTTCGCGCTTATTATCTCGTCTGATATTTTTTTATCGTTTTCCGTAAGCCCCATGGTGGCATCGATCATGTGAATGGCCACATCGCACCGCCTGATGGCCTCAATAGTCCGGGTGAGGGAGTAGTATTCTATGTTTTCGGTGATTTTACTCTTCTTCCTGATCCCCGCGGTGTCAATGACCTGTATCATTTTTTCGTGGTACATGAATGTATCGTCCACTGAATCGCGGGTTGTGCCGGGAATATCCGACACGACAGAGCGCTCATAGCCCATGAACGAGTTGAGCAGCGTGGATTTGCCCGAGTTGGGGCGTCCGGTGATGGCGATTTTGAGTTCAGGTTCCTTCATCGAGGTCTTTTTTACAGGCAGCATGCGCACGATGTAGTCGAGCAGGAGGTCGATGTTGTACCTTCGCAGCGCGGAGACCGGCACAATTTCGTCAAATCCCATTTCGTAGAAGTATGACATGTTCTCCATGCGGTCGCTTCCATCCATTTTATTCACTGCAACGATCGTGGGGATCGACATTTTGCGTACAATAGATGCCAGATCGTGGTCAAATGACTCGGGCGAGGGGTATTCCATGAGAAAAAGTATGACCGATGAACGTTCCAGGTGCCGTTTCGCGTTGTCGATTATCTGTTCTGACAGCTCCGATGAGCGTGAGAGGTCGAGTCCCGGTGTGTCGCAGATGGTGAAACTCACGCCGTTGTGTACCACTGCGTGGGCTATGATGTCCCTGGTGAGCCCCGGAAACGAGTCCACTATGGACTTCTTTTCCTTAATGAACGAGTTGAACAATGTCGATTTGCCCACATTCTGGCGTCCGACGATTGATACTACAGGAAGTTTTGCGCTCATAATGTTCTCCAGGATCGGCGATATTCATGTTTTGTGCCATGTAAACTGCTGTAATTCAAAAAAAATATACTGCGGGGTTAAGTCAAGACATTAATACGGGCTGCGCGATGCCATGTGGCACACCGCTACACGGTGTGGCCTGTCATGCGGCATGGTCACAACGTGATGTTTTATGTTGAAACACCGCGCCGCGGAGTGAACTTTGAAAAAAAATTTTAAACACTAATGCCGCGGTATGGTGTTTCCGATAAACAAAGTGTCACGGTGATGATGATGAAACACCGTTTAGTGAGGTTCGCGACTCGGTGTTGAGCAAAGTCCGGACTCCGGAGTGCGATATTTGAAATTTTTTTGAAAAAATTAATCAGTTGTTATATGAATTTTGTTTTTTTGCTTGCAATATTTTATGTTCAATGTTCATGTATGACTCAGGGTCTTATAAAAAAAATTTTTTGAGGTGTGGTCAATGGCCAGTGCTAAACAGTTAGAGAATATCATCAAAAGAAAAAAAGTGAAAGTTGTGAAGCTCGACAAGGAACTCAAAAGCGAGCAGGCTGCGATTGCAAAGCTTGAAAAAGATTTTGCAGCACAGAAAAAGAAAGAAGCTGACAAGCCGAAACCTAAAGCAAAAGCTAAAGCAAAAGCTAAAGCAAAACCCAAGAAATAATTTTTTTAATTTAAAAAAGAGGGTAATACCCTCTTTTTTTTATTTAAAAAATTATTGAAAAAAAATATCTCAACCGATATTTGTACCAGAGTATCGGTTGTGTATTGTTTCCTGATCATTACCCCGGCACCAGTCGCGCAGGAAGTTTTACATACCATCTGTTAAACAGCATCAATTATAATGATCGAGGTCAGTCTTGCTCAGGACAGAACAGAGAAAAGCGAGGACTTTCAACTCCTTCGGGACAGTAGGGGACGTTATACAGATTCTTCGCGAGCAATTCAGCAACAGGAAACTCTACGTTAAATACGATGTGGAGAAGCGCGATGTGCTGATAAACGAGTATAATCAGGACAATACCCTCATGATTGTCACTGATCCCGGCTACAAGTCTGATGGCAGCATCATAATATACGGGCTTTCCGACAAATATATCGAAATTGACCTTGAGGTCATACAGGAGATGGGCCCAGGCTACTTCAAGTGCAGGATAAAGAGTGCGCGCAGGGCCACAGAGGGGCGCCGTGACCTGAGGTTCAAACTGGCACAGGGCGAA
This sequence comes from uncultured Leptospirales bacterium, assembly GCA_964440335.1. Taxonomy (GTDB): domain Bacteria; phylum Spirochaetota; class UBA4802; order UBA4802; family UBA5550; genus JAAYBQ01. The sequence goes on along the minus strand of CAYTSF010000018.1, from coordinate 24,256 downwards.
GCGGTCGCGACAAACTTCAGGGTTTCCAAGCATACGATCGATCTGAGCAAGTTTAACATTCCCACAAGCATAAAAGTGGTTCTTGACCAGTTCCAGTCTGTCAATTCCAGGTTTGCCGACCAGTTCAAGGTTGATGTGCTGAGCGTGGAGACCAAGGATGTTGTGCTTAAATCCATAAAAAATTCCGGAAAATCGCTTTTTATTCAGGATGTTAATGATCCCGAGTCGTACAAGGCCCTTACGGATGATTTTATCGACATAGCGGCGCTTTATGGCAACGACCTGGGCATGCTTATAAAGAGAAACCAGGAGAAGGGCTTTAAGTCAATTATAATAGTTCCGGTCATATACATCACTGAAGATGAGCATTCCATAACCTTTGCCTACATACAGGTCATATCAAAGACATCGAACCTGGGCATAGACAAGGTAATTGACCTCAAGGACATGTCATTCAAGCTTGTTGACCGCATCAGGGATGCAAATACCATGCTCATACCCGTTCACCAGCAGATAATCGACATCAGCCGGGGCGGGGCCAAGCTCAGGATCGCTGACGCTGACCTTAAAAAATACATCCAGAAGTCCAAGGGATTCATATTCGATATAGTGTTCAAGCTCCAGGCGCCACTGACCATTTATGGCGATATCAAGTCAACTTCTGTTGATACAGACAGCAACCTGCTCATCGGGGTCGATTTCGAAGGCAATTCCTCGAGAAAGGATGAGATGAAGCGGTTCTACGGCGTACTCAAACCCATGGAGGCCGAATACAAATCGCGGCTCCTGAAGAGCATGAAGACGAAAAAGTGAGGCAGTGGCCTCATTTTTTGTTTAATGCCGCCTCTGCGTCAGAAGGTCTCTCGTAAGAGGGGAGGGTCCCTGAATAATTGCTGTATTTCTCAGGTGATGCAGAGTACTTTTCGCGGACAAGCCGCGATGCGGCCTCTCCTGAAGGCATGAAACCCTCAATAATATTGAGCATAATATTGTTGCCCGCTGCATAATCCGTCACTTCATTCCTGAACTTCACAAAGCCATCACCTATGCACGTTACAGTACTCTGCTCCGGAAACCGCTCCATGAACTCCCTGACTGTAAAATCACCGGGTTCGCACATGGTTTCGATTGCATTATCACTGTGCAGCCTGTAAAGCCCTCCGTAGATCCTTGATTTCTTCGCGTCAAATGCCACTGCCACAGTTGTTTCACATTCACGGCCGCAAGATGCAGCGTATATCTCATGGCTCCGTACCCCCACAAGAGGCACCGAGAGAATCTGTGAGAACATGCGCGCGGTGCTGACCGCAATCCTTATGCCTGTGAACGAGCCGGGGCCCGTGCCTGCACCTATGAGGCTGATGTCCTGCATGGAGAGTCCCGCCTCTTTAAGCAGTTTCTCCAGGTGCTCGAACATCATCGTGGAGTGTGACAGCCCGGTGTTTTCAACGAACTGGAACACCCTGCCTTCTGATTCGACCGAGAGTAGCTCTATGTCTGTTGATGATTCAATTGTCAGGATGTTCAATGGTAATCCTCCTGCTTTCGGGCCCTGTGTATTCAATGATGATCCTTGTTGTCCGCCCTGGCAGCCTTCCGCCAGCCCTCTCGGGCCATTCAACAATTGATACGCCGTCACCCTCCCAGTATTCCTCGAAGCCCAGGTCGTCAAGCTCTGCTTCTGATTCTATCCTGTAGAGGTCAAAGTGGTAAAGGGGGATTTCTCCCTCATGCAGCTCCATGAGACTGAATGTGGGGCTGGTAATGTCACCGGTTATCCCCATTCCTGCGGCGACGCCCTTTGCAAACAGGGTTTTCCCTGCGCCCAGTTCGCCGCTCAGGGTTATTATCCCGCCGCGGGACGCATGCATGCCTGTTTTCCTGGCAATGGCGAAGGTTTCCTCTGCTGAATTTGATGTCAGTACCTGTTTCATGTTGTCTGCCTCCGCGATTGTGGCAGAGAGGCGATGTTTTTGTCAAGGAATTCAGTTCTGGTTCCCGGCGGACCGGTTACGGATATATTGGTGTGTAAAATTTATTGCTGACGTTTTTTTTTATTGCATGAATGGGCGACGGGTTTTTTATGGAAAGAAGAGGGTATATTCGGAGTGAGCACAGAAGCGAGTACAAAAGAAGAAAGGGTTCTTGCCAGGAAGCGGAAGATAACAGGCGCGCTGAAGCGCCTGCTGCAGAAGCACGTATATTCACAGATTTCCATACAGGAGATCGCAGACGAGGCGGGTTATTCCAAGGGTGGCGTGCTCCACTATTTCCAGTCAAAGGATGATATTTACATTGAGCTCATCAATGAGCTTTACGCAGAACTCGACTATAACCACAGGCGCCTCATATCCATTGATATGGATGCTGCCGAACGCGCGCCGATTTCATCGCTTCTAAGCGTTGAAAGCTTTCTCCTCGATAAGGTAAACGTTACAATTCTTATTAACATAATACTTTATGCCTTTGAGAACGAGACGGTTATGGCAATGATGAAAAAGTCCATAGCCAATCACAGGATGTTTTTTGAAAGCATAATGAAAGATGCAAAGAGAAATCCGGGCGGCACAGCGGATATTGATAACAAGACTGTGGCCAGGATAATCCAGGTAATAGTCTTCTTTATCGGGCTCATCGAGGAATTTGACCCCATTGACCTTGATTATACCAAGATTGTTAAATATTTTACCAGGCTCATGAAGAACTGATTTCCTTCGATTGAATTAGTATGCCGCATTAAATTTATTCCGTCCTCAAAACTATGCTCATGCGGAAAAATCCGCACTTATGCCGTGAAAATCCATGTTATGCATGGTCCCGGCGTCACCACCACGCATGCCCTTTAATAAAATGCTTGATTCCAACCGTACAATCCCATATAAAAAACATGGTGACACAAGAATGAACAGCGATGAACTTTTCAGCGGCCTTAACCGCGGCCTTCTGCAGGAGAGGGGGAGTGCTTTCCGCCGTAACCTGGAAAAAAACCTCTCCCTGATAAAGAAGCACGGGGGGCTCGCGGATGTTATTCCCGCATTGAAAGAGAGGCATGTGATTATTGCTGGTGCGGGCCCATCCCTTGACAGGTCTGCTGTACCCATGCTCGGCGCTGCGGGGGATGACAGTTTTGTCATCATCGCATCAGATATGGCTGTGAGGCCGCTGTATGAAAGGGGTATTGTGCCTCAGTTTGTGATTACATGCGAAACTACCCCTGTGCCTTTTTTTTCGGGGATTGATACTTCGGCCATGCACCTCCTGGCCTTCAGCTGTTCATCGCATGCAACGGTGCGGAGCTGGCGCGGCCCGTTAAGTTTTTATAACTGGATGCTGAAAGGTGAGTTTTATGACAGCCTGTGGGAAAGGGCCGGGACTGACCTTGGTTTTGTGGCAACGGGGAGTATCGTAACTACCCAGGCTGTGGCAATTGCCATGGGCTGCGGAGTGCTCTCGCTCATGCTGGCAGGAAACGACCTGGGTTTCTACGACAGGTTTTATGCCTCTGGCACAGTGGGGAGCGACCGCCTGTGTGCAACGACCGGCAGGCTTCTGCCTCTTCCGGGCGTGGAGATGGCGGCATGCAGGCGCAGCAGGCATTACGAGATAGTCAGGGAGGGAAGGACCCTTTTTACAAACAGGCAGTTTCTTGCAGCGCGCTTATGGCTCGAGGAGCTTTTCGGGAAAAAACCTTTTCCGGTGGCAGACTGCAGTTCTCCCGGATGCTCCGGGAATGCGGTATATAAAACAGGTATGGATGAATATATCCGGAGCGTTAAAAATTTTAATAAGGATGGCAAGGAATGATAGATCTTCACAGGCTGAACGGCTCGGTCTTTACCCTTAATCCGCAGCATATTGAGGTAATGGAGAGCACTCCTGATACGGTAATAACCCTGACCAATGACAGGAAGTACATTGTTACGGAGAAAATTCCGGAAATTATTGCCATGATCAAGGAATACAACAGGGATATCCTGAGAAATATGGTTTAGTTCCCCCCTGTCCGGGCCTGAACCGGTATTATGCGGCATAAATTCTTTTTTTTTATTAATATATTGCCGATATAATAATGGGAAGAAGCGCATAACCGGAATGGCGCATTTTGCCAGATCGGGTTTCATTTTACTTTTTTCATTGAGGGCTGATAACATCCGGCGTGTAAAAAAGATAAAATGAATAAATTAATTGACATGTTTGATTAATGTTTGTTATTATGTCGCATAATTTTTGTCTGTTTTTGTATGCATTATGCGGGATAAAATCTGTGCGTTGATTGCCAAAAACTCTTGAGAATGGGAATACTATGGGTGATGATGAAAGAGATATAGTCGACGATGAAAGTAAACCCGCGGAGCCCGAGGGGAGTACCGCCACATCGAAGATTGTCAAGATACTGCTCTATGTGGCTGGTGCAATAATTGTTGTTGTACTGATGGTCGGGATAGCGTTCCTGGTCGCTAAAAATGTACAGGAGAGCAAGTACGAGAGGAGCCAGGACATCATTGCAGCTCCCCCCCCTGATCCTCTGCAGACCTATGAACTTCCGGCCTTTTCAAAGGCGACAGCGGACGAGGAGCCCCATTTTATCAAGCTGACGCTCTCCCTCGGGTATGAGCCGAGTCCCGAGCTTAACAACGAGCTCATCAGAAGAAAAGACGAGATGCAGCATATAATAAACATTCTGCTTCAGGGGAAGCGTTACGAGGACCTCAATTCTGTCAGCGGCACAATTGCCCTTGCGGAGGAGATCAAGGCCCATATAAATATCAGGCTTGTTGCGGGCAAGATCAAAGAGGTCTATTTCAAGGAGTTTATTGTTAACTGATTCGAGAGGAACGGCGGCTGCCGTTACAGCTGAAGTTTAATGCGGATCATTGTTCTGTAAGGTCTCTGACCCGTTGCTATATATGGCCTTTTGGCCCTGAGTTTTTTTGATCGAGGATTTTTAAACCGGAGGGAACTATGGGAGACGGCTCCTTATCACAAGACGAAATTGATGCCCTGTTGCAGGGAGCTGATGATATCACCTCCGGCCCTGATCCCATGGCCGGATTTGACATGGCCCCGCCCAGAGGTGGAGGCGGAGCCTATTCTCCGGCCGAACAGAATAACCTGAGGAACCTCTTCAATTCGGTTGCCTCATCGGTTGCCCCTTCATTGAGCGGTTACCTTGGCGGCAGGACCCTGAGTATCACTAATCCCGTAGTCGAGGCAAAACAGCAGGAGGCTGCAAGGGGTGACTTCAGGGGCAAGTTCGTACAGGTTGCAATGAATTACAGCGGTGCGGTCAACGGCCGTAACCTGATAATCTTTAATTTCAGGGATGCGGGGATTATATCCTCCCTTATGATGGGGGACGACAGCGGTACAGCTCCCGCGGATATAGACGAAGCGCATCAGAGCACTATTCAGGAATTCACAAACCAGCTCATATCATCCATGGCCACGCAGATAAGCGGAAAGGTCGGCGGCGGAATAAATACAACACCTGCGGTTGTCACCATTGCGGGCAGTGCCGCAGAGCTGCAGATACCGGCCGGGGATGTGATCAAGATTACCTATGACCTTATCATTGAAGGTGTAATAAATTCCAAGCTTTACCATGTAATTGATGCGGGTATTGCAGGTACGCTCGGAATGGTGGGCGGCGCTCCGCAGCAACAGCAGCAACAGCAGCAGTACCAGTACCAGGCTCCCCAGGCGCAGATAAGTTCTGTAAGGTTCCCGCAGATGGGCGAGGGGATAGCCACCGGCGCCTACAGCGATATAAGCCTCCTGCTCGACGTGGAGATGACCATGACTGTTGAGCTCGGAAGGACGACACGGCTTGTCAAGGACATCCTGGGGCTTGGTGAAGGTTCGATCATTGAACTTGACAAACTTGCAGGTGAGCCTGTTGACCTCCTTGTAAACGGCAAGCTCATTGCGCGCGGTGAGGTTGTTGTTATTGATGAAAATTTCGGTGTCAGGGTAACTGATATAGTAAGCCAGGACGAAAGGTTCAAGACTGTGAACAAGTAACCGGCGGGCTGTTGCATTTAATGATGCAGGCCTGTGCAGTCAGGGGGGGATTCATTGGAATCCTGCTCCCTGAAGATTAAAAACCTGCGGCACGCAGGTTAGTGAATGGAAAAATTTTTTTTATCCGGATAAAAATGAGACATAATATTCTATTATCTTATCGTAAAAAAATAGGGATGAGTTTAGGATTTTCCGCGCTTCTTCCTGTTTTTTTTGCATTTATCATCCTGGTACAGCCTCTTAACAGGGTTTACAGCCAGGCCCAGGATTCCCAGCCTGCGGGCAACCAGACACAGGCTGACAGCAACGCGAACAATAAACCGGTTCCGGGCGAGGGTTTTGCAGACGAGGATTTCGGACCGCAGGTAGACGAGGGTTCGACCCTGTGGGAGATCATAAAGGTGATGTTCGTGCTGGCTCTCTTCGGCGGCGGTTTTTATTTTTTCTACAAGTTCATCAGCCAGAAGGTGGGGCTCAATGTTTCGGGGCAGGAGGCAATCAAGACACTCTCCATGGTTCCGGTGGGGCCCAACAAGACGCTGCAGATAATTGATGTGGCAGGAAAGGTATTTCTCATCGGGGTCTCTGACAACAGCATCAATATGCTGACAGAGATAAAGGAGAAGGATGACGTAGACAGGATCAGGCTGCTCAGTTCAAGGTCAACGCCGGTCCAGGGGAAGAACTTCCAGGAGTTTGTTGCAGACCAGATGGGATGGATCATTGACAAGATAAATGAGAAGAGAAATCCCGGCATGAAAAAACCTAAAGTGGAGGAGATATCCGAAAAGGATATCGACATGAGCTATCTCAATAACCAGAAGAAAAGGCTGAAGAAAATAAACAATGAAGATGAAGAATAAAATAATACTTATAACAGGTGTTATTGTGGCGCTGCCTGTCTTCCTCTTCGGGCAGAACGTCACGATGCCCATACCAAAGATAGCCTTTGATATTGCGCCGGCATCGGGCCCTAAGGATGTTGCCCTGAGCCTGCAGGTGCTTTTCCTGCTTTCCATACTTACTCTGGCGCCATCCATAATCATAATGATGACCGCGTTTACCCGCGTCGTAATAGTTCTGGACTTCGTGAAGAGGGCGCTGTCCCTTCAGCAGATGCCGCCTAACCAGGTCATAGTCGGCCTTTCTCTCTTCGTGACATTTTTTATCATGGCGCCCACCTTTACCGAAATGAACGACAAGGCGCTTCAGCCCTACCTGAACGGGAAGATATCGAACCAGCAGTTCTATGACAAGGGGATGGCGCCCCTCCGGGACTTCATGTTCAGGCAGACCCGGCAGAAGGACATAGCCCTGTTTGTCAAGCTTGCAAAAATAGAAAAGCCCAAAACCAGGGAGGATATCCCCAGTTACTGCCTGATCCCGGCATTCATGATAAGCGAGCTGAAGATTGCCTTCGAGATAGGCATTTTTCTGTTTTTACCGTTCATTGTAATCGACATGATTATCGCAAGCGCCCTCATGGCAATGGGTATGATCATGCTGCCCCCGGTCATGATATCGCTGCCTTTTAAGCTGATACTTTTTATACTGGTGGACGGGTGGAATCTTCTCATCTATGAGCTCGTCAGGTCTTTCAGGTGATGGAGGGATGATGTGACTGAAGTCCTGGTTATAAAAATTATGAGGGAGTCCCTCATGACAATTCTCATAGTGTCGGCGCCGATACTCGGCGTAGGCATGATAGTGGGGCTCATAGTGTCCATTATCCAGACCACTACATCCATACAGGAGCAGACGCTGACATTTGTCCCCAAGATCATTGCGATTTTTGTGACCATAATCCTTCTGGGTTCATGGATGATCAGGGTGCTGATAAACTATACGAATAATATTTTTATGCTTATCGAAAAGATAGGGATGGGTTAAGGGGAGGGTGGAATACTTTGTACTTCATTTCCAGGCGTTTCTCCTTGTTCTGGTGAGGATCAATGCCATGATCATGATAGCCCCGTTTTTCTCCAGTGGGGTTATTCCGTTCAGAATGAAGGCCATGCTCTCTTTTCTGATAACCCTTGTTGTGTTTCCGGTCATATCCGCTGCAAGCGTGAAGGTGCCGGGCAACATGGGGGCATATTACCTGCTGGTCATACAGCAGGCTATGATCGGGATTTACATAGGTTTTCTGGTGTCTGTTATTTTTTCGGCCTTTCAGCTGTCGGGGCAGTACTACTCGGCGCAGATTGGCTTTGGTATAAACGAGGTGCTCGATCCGCTGGGGCAGGTCTCTGTGCCGATCATAGGCCAGATGAAGAACTTTATAGCGCTGCTTGTTTTCCTGGCTATCAACGGGCACCATTTTCTGATAGAGGCCGTATGCAGGTCATTTGAGCTTGCGCCTCTTTACAGCATGAGCAAGGTTGCGGCTGCAGGGTATCTGAAATATATGGTCTATGCATTCAGCGGGATGTTTGTCGTGGCGCTCAAGATCGCGCTGCCCATACTTGCGACATCGTTTCTTATATCCGTAAGTATGGGAATCCTGTCAAAGGCTGCCCCGCAGATGAATATCATGATGCTGGGTTTTCCGTTTCAGATATTCGCGGCGTATGGGCTCCTGATTGTTACATCGCCGCTCATAGTGAGGATAATGCAGGTTGCTATTGAAAGAAGTTTTAAAATGCTGACCAGGGTGATGCTGCATTGGCCGGGGTAAAGTTACATAGTGCCGATGAGGCTTTAAGTTACCTTCTTGCCGGATGGCCCGGCGGAGCCTTCAGGTTCGATCTTCAGCTGTTTGCTGCCGAGGATGAGGGCCGCACAGAGGAGCCGACAGAGAAGAAGATACGGGAAGCAAGGGAGAAGGGCCAGGTTGCCAAGACCCAGGAGCTTCCGCAGGGCATAGTGGTCATCGCGGGGATCATGGTGATCTTTATATTCAGTTCATGGATATACGACAACATGGTCATGGTAACAAGGCATTACCTGACATCCTTTGCCGGCAGAGAGCTGACCATGCGCACGTTCCAGCTTGAGATGCTTAAATGCATATTTTTGTGCGCCAAGCTCCTGCTGCCCATATTCCTTGCTGCCAATATCGGCGCGATTATAGGCGAAGTGTCCCAGGTGGGGTTCCAGGTTTCAACCCACCCGCTCAGGATGGACTGGAGCAAGCTGCGACTTGACCCGGCAACTATCATGAAGAAGGTTTTCTTTTCAAGGCAGATATTTTTTAATCTGATAAAGTCCATAGTCAAGGTGGCGGCGCTTGGGCTGATATCGTACCTGATTATTTCGAACGATTTTGATGAGATACTGAAGACGCCCGACGTATCAATCACCATGGCAATGAAGACTGTGCTGATGATGGCGTTCAAGATTGTCATCTGGAGCGCAGTACTTCTCATGGGGCTTGCGATCCCCGATTACTTCATCCAGAAGCGCGAATTCATCGAATCTTTGAAGATGACCAAGCAGGAGATGAAGGAGGAGTTGAAGGAGACCATGGGGGACCCGCACATCCGGGCAAGGATGAGGGAGATGCAGCGCGAAATCGTCATGCGCAACATGATACGCGAGGTGCCAAAGGCTGACGTGGTTGTAACAAATCCGACGCACTTCGCTGTCGCGCTTAAATACGACAGGGAGACAATGGACGCGCCCGCTGTTATTGCCAAAGGCATAGACAGCATGGCGCTTAAAATACGGGAGATAGCAAGGGAGAACGGGGTTGAGATAATCGAGAACCGCCCCCTTGCCCAGGAGATGTATGCCCGCCTCGATGTAGGCGACATAATCCCCGAAAACCTTTTCCGTGCAGTGTCTGTCATATACGCTGAACTGTACAGAAGACAGCGTAAATTCAGACAGGCAATCTGATATGAGGAGTTGAGAAGATGGCCAAAACAGCAACACTTTCACTTTCGCCCGGTAACAGGGCATGGATGCAGAAAACCGATATTCTCGTGGGACTCGGTGTAATAGCCATTGTCCTTATGCTCATCATTCCTTTGCCCACATTCCTGCTGGACTTTCTGCTTTCAGTGAGCATAATGCTGGGGCTTCTCATTCTCATGATCGTAATGTTTGTCCAGCGTTCCTTTGACTTCTCGGTTTTCCCGTCGCTCCTGCTGGTAACAACGGTTTTCCGGCTTGCGCTTAACGTATCCTCTACAAGGCTAATACTTCTTGAGGGAGCGGCCTTTGACGGCAAGATAATCAGGACTTTCGGCAACTTTGTTGTTGGGGGCAACTACGTTGTAGGATTCATAGTATTTATCATACTCATTGCAGTGCAGTTTATTGTTATTACAAAGGGCGCGACCAGGACTGCTGAAGTTGCTGCCAGGTTCACACTCGATGCAATGCCCGGCAAGCAGATGAGCATAGACGCGGATCTGTCGAACGGTCTCATTACTGAGGACGAGGCGCGCAAGAGACGGGAGGAGATCAGGAAGGAGGCTGACTTTTACGGGTCCATGGATGGTGCCTCGAAGTTCGTCCAGGGTGACGTAAAGGTCGGCATCATCATTACCGTGATCAATATAGTAGGCGGGTTTATTGTCGGCATAGTGCAGCGTAACGAGTCATTTGAAGTTGCGCTGAGGACCTATACTCTTCTGAGCGTTGGTGACGGACTGGTGGCCCAGATACCTTCACTCCTTGTTACAACGGCGACCGGTATCATAGTGACACGCGCTGTATCTAACGAAAACCTTGGCGGGCAGCTGGCAGACCAGCTCGGGTCTCAGCCCAGGGCCCTCTTTATCACAGCCGGCGCACTTGGCGCAGCAGTGCTTATTCCGGGATTCCCCAAAATTGCCCTAATATTGCTTTCGGCCGGCCTTGCGTCCCTTGGCTACATACTCACACAGAACCAGGAGGAGGAGCGCGAACACTTTGAAACTGAAGCAAAACAGGCCGCAATCAAGGACAG
>CAYTSF010000018.1:0-13238 GCA_964440335.1 uncultured Leptospirales bacterium | reverse complement strand
ACATACGTTGATCACACCAAGGATTCAGGTATGCTCACAGAGTTTGTTCGCGGGGCACTCTCACGGCAGATTACAGGGGCATATGTGGGGAATGACAACGTGCTGCCTGTAATTACCGTTGATCCCGAGATTGAGGGTATCATCAGGGGCGCCATACACGATGACCCGGTTGAGGGGCGCGTACTGGGGCTCGACCCCGAAACCCATAATGCCATACTGTCGTCGCTCATCGATGCCTACCAGCGCGCAGGCAGGATGGGATTTACGCCGATTTTCCTCGTTTCCCCGCAGATCAGGAGCGTGACCTTTGCCCTGCTCGAGCGCGAGATACAGGCGCCGGCTGTTATTGCATACAACGAGATTTCAAAGAATATCAAGGTCAACGTTGTCGTTTCAGCTCTCATGAGCAGCGCAGCGTAGCCTTTAAATAGAGACATGAAGTTTTTCAACATAAATATTCAGGAGAGTGAATGATGAAGTATCTTAAAATCACGGCTGAAAACTACAACGAGGCAATGAAAAAGCTCAGGATGGACCATGGCGATGAGGCGATTCCAATCAGCCACAAGTATGTCAAACAGGGCGGGCTTTTCAATTCAAGGTTTTTCTCAAAGGAAGTGGTTGAACTCACCGCTGCAGTGAAGGAGAAGAAGCCCATGGCACCGGGCAGTGCGAAAAAGAGCACCATTGATTTTACGGTAGATGATTCAAGGGATGCCGCAACCAGGGCAGGAAGGGTGCAGGATATCATAAACAGGGCTGTTTCAGCAAAGGATGAACCCGATGTGGGAATGATTAACCGTTCCATCGATACGCTTAACGACAGCCTGAGTTCACTGAAAAAGGCCGCTCCTGAACCGGCTGCGGCACCGCTCCAGCAGCAGAGACCACTCCAGACCGACGCGTACACCCAACCGGTGGAGGCCTCAAGGCGCGGCAGTGCAGCGGACTCTGATGTTGTCAGGAGTATTGAACGTGAAATGAACGACATAAAGAGTTCTCTCGGCAGGCTGCTCGACAGCCAGAAGCAGGGGCGCGGAGCGTTCGGCTCACCCGCAGAGGAGGATGGCAGCCTTTCACCTTACAGGGAGATCCTCAGGTCGAACGATTTTGACCCTGAAGACTGCGACCTCATTATGCGCGATGTGAGGGACAGCATCAGCAAAGAGGACCTCAAGGACAAATACAAGATCGAGAAGAGCTTAAAGGACCTGCTCAAGAGCCGGATCGTGACATCCGGCCCGATAAAAAAGGGGAACAGGAAAAAGATCGTGATGTTTATAGGGCCCACAGGGGTTGGAAAAACAACCACCATGGCCAAACTTGGCGCGATCCATTCCCTGAGGGAAGGTAACAAGGTTGCCTTTATTACCATAGACAATTACCGCATTGCCGCGACAGAGCAGCTGAAGAAGTACGCCGAGATCATGCGCATACCGGTGCACGTGGTGAGCGACCAGCGGAATTTCAGGGAAGTGCTTGCGAAGGAGAAGGCGGATATCATTATGGTTGATACATCGGGCAGGAGCCATAACAATGACCTGAAGATCGCCGAGATCAAGAGCTTTGCCGATTCCATAGAATATGACTTTGAGAAGATACTCTGCGTCAGCGCCAGCACCAAAAAGGGCGATCTGCGCGAGATTTTCAGGTCTTTTGACGTGATGCAGTTCAACAGTGTGATAATAACCAAGGTTGATGAAACTTCTTTTATCGGGAATGTGATCGATGTTGCCGATAAGTATAACAAGCCGATCTCGTATTTTACCGACGGGCAGGAGGTTCCGAACGACATCCATATAGCGGAACCTGACGGGATTGTAAACATGATAATAAGGGATGCGGCTGAGTAAAATGGAGGGAGGTCAGCGCGTGGATCAGGCAGCTAATCTCAGGAGACTTGTCCTGGAAAAAAACAGCGAGAGTACTTCTGGCACCAGGAGCATAGTAATAACAAGCGGTAAGGGGGGGGTGGGCAAAACAAGCCTCTCTGTGAGCCTTTCAATAGCCCTGGCCCAGGATGGCAAATCCGTGACTCTTGTTGATGCAGACCTTGGCCTTGCCAATATCAATGTCATTCTCGGCATTATACCCAAATATAACCTGTATCATGTTATCAAAGGTAAAAAGAAGCTGAAGGACATCATCATCGAGGTACCTGAAGGGATCAAGATAATAGCCGGGGCTTCGGGATTCCACCAGCTTGCCAACCTGGAATCCAGGCAGCGCGATGAGTTTATTTCATCAATGAACGAACTGAGCAACGACGATTACCTCATTATTGATACAGGCGCAGGCATATCCCAGAACGTAATCAGCTTTATAATGGCTGCGGACGAGGTGATTGTTGTTACTACACCCGAACCCACGGCAATAACAGACGCATACGGCATCATCAAGGCGATTGCGTCGCAGGGCACAGAAAAGCAGATCAGGCTCATAGTAAACAGGGTGCAGTCTGTGGCTGAAGGAAAACGCGTGGCACAGAGGGTCATAAACATTGCAGGCCAGTTCCTCAATATAAAAGTCGAAGAGCTGGGATTTGTTTATGAGGACCTTTATGTTCCCAAATCCGTCAGAAACCAGAAGCCTTTTATTATAAGCTACCCCAAATCAAGGGCATCGGGCTGTGTCAAGGTCATCGCTGACAGGATCTGCAACAAGAGCCCCGAGCTGCAGAAGGGCTCAGGCCTTTCATCTTTTATCAGGAATCTTCTCGGGCAGTCTGAATCAGAAAGGGAAGAATAGAAAAAGGCTTGATTTGTTTGTTGCTTTGCATATTTTGTATATTGGAATAAGGGTGCGCACCGGCGATGCAGTTTGACCAGATTAATATCGATTTGAAGATCGGAATACTACTTTCTGTTATTGCCCTGGTGCTTTCGCTTGTTACGGGTTTTGTAGCCGGCGTGTCTGCTGGCACAGTTTTTCTCAGGGCTATAATAATTGCGGCGGTTTTTTTCGGAGTGGGATTCGCACTGGTACAGGTTCTAAAAAAATTTGTACCAGAGGTATACGAAGCACTCTCAGCACCAGGGCCGGCAATGCCTGATGCCGGCGGAAATGAACAGCAATACGAAAGCGCCCCTGATGTGGAAGAGCAATACGGGGCTGAAAATTCAGAACAGCAGTTCACAGAGCTTACAGAGCAGGATTTCGCAAGGTACAGCACCAAAGAGGATGCGGATCTTAACACAACCCTGAACCCGGCTGCGGGGAAGATGGGTAAACATGTAGTTCAGCAGCAGCAGTTTAACAGTTATGAGCCCAAGATTATGGCACAGGCCGTCAAGACAATGATGAGCAGGGATAAAGAATAATTTTTCCGGGAAAGTATTTATGGATAACAGAAAATTCAAAGAGTTTGAGGCAATCGAAGAGGACAAGCTCTGGGAAAAGTTCACCAAATCGAACGATTCGCAGCTCAGGGACTACTTTGTCATCAAATATGCGCCGCTCGTTAAATACGTTGCCGGAAAAGTTTCCATGGGGATGCCACAGAATATTGAGTTCGACGACCTGGTATCGTATGGTATATTCGGGCTTCTTGACGCAATCAGCAAGTTCGATCCCAACAGGGGTATCAAGTTTAAAACATACGCAATGACAAGGATAAGGGGTGCGATCTTTGACGAACTCAGGTCAATTGACTGGATACCCCGTTCAATACGTCAAAAAGCCAAGCAGATCGAACAGGTCATATCGGAACTTGAGAACAAGCTTGGCAGAACAGTAGAAGATGAAGAGATAGCGCGTGAGCTTGGCATTTCCGGAGAGGAGTTCCAGTCCCTGCTGAGCAAACTCAGCGGAACGTCCATGCTTTCACTCAACGATATATGGTACCTGGGTGATGATAACGATGAACTTTCAATCCTCGAGACGCTCGAAGCCCCTGAAAGTATGAATCCCGATGTTCTTGTTGAGAAAGAGGAAATCAGGGATTACATAATCGATGCTATAAAGAAGCTCCCTGACAAGGAGAAAAAGGTAATTGTGCTTTACTACTACGAGGACCTTACACTGAAGGAGATAGGTGAAGTTCTCGACGTGACAGAGAGCCGGGTTTCACAGCTCCATACCAAGGCAATCATGAGGCTCAGGGGCAGGCTCGGCAGAATCAAGTCGAACATAGTTGGATAATATGGCCAATCTTAAAGATATATTTCTCGAACTGGAGGATGGCGACACATCCGCATACGATGACAATTCAGTTGAAGTATTTGCGGATTCCGTCAAACAGGCCCTGGAACTTGCCTCCCGTGAACTTAATATCGATGTATCTAATCTCGATTACGAGGTTGTTGAAAAGGGGACAAAGGGAATATTCGGCATCGGACGCCAGCCGTACAGGATAATAATTACACCGCTTGCCGAAACATCTCATGACACTGAATCTGATATTGAAGACCTCGAAATGAAGCTTGGCGGAAGTCATCTCCCCGGCGTTAACCTCTCTGACAGAAAAGATGCGGATGGCAGCTTCAGCGTGAGGGTCACAAAGACAGGTGTATGGCTTACGGTAAATCCCCCTCGAGGCAGCGGCGCAAGGGTTTCTCCCGAAATGGTCGAAAACAAGTGCATTGAACTCCGTATAATAAACTATAACAGGCCCGATGCCGGCAAAGCTGTGAAGAAAGCAAACGGCAAACCGGTCAAGATAGGTGACTGGCTCCCTAATCCTGTCTATGATGGAAGCATGAGGGTGGAAGTCTCTGAAGACGAAATGAAGGCCTTTGTCTACTTTAATCCGCCGAAGTATTCGGGCCGTCACATGGATTACGAGGATGTGGTTGAAGGGCTCAGGAATGCTGGCGTAGTCACCGGGATAAAAGAGAAAGAGATAAACGAATACCTGGAAGAGATGGAATACAGGCGGCCTCTTCTTGCTGCCGAGGGTGTATACGCCAGGAACGGGAACGACGCCTCTGTTGAATACAAGGTACGTATTGACAAGACCAATACCAGGTTCGAAGAGGACGATTCGGGCAAGGTAGACTTCAGGAACCTTGAACTGCTGGAGAACGTTGTCGTTGGCCAGCTGCTTGCGGTAAAAATACCCGCGGAGGAGGGCATACCCGGAAGAACCATTACCAACAGGGTAATCCCGGCAAAATCCGGCAGGGACATACCACTTAAATTTGGCAAAGGGACAATTCTCTCTGAAGACGGAACTGAACTTACAGCTGAGATAAACGGGCAGGTCGTTTATAAACTGAACAAGATATCCGTTGAGCCGGTATTTGTAGTCAACGGTGATGTTTCGCTTGAAACCGGAAACATCGTTTTCCTGGGCTCAGTTATAATCCAGGGGAGCGTGCAGGACAACTTTGAAGTCAAGGCTGCAGGAAACGTCGAGGTCAAAGGGACAGTGCAGAAGGCATTTATTGAGGCGGAGGGTGATATCATCGTTCACCAGGGCATATCGGGCAAGGATGAGGCAAGGGTTGAGTCCACCGGCGGCAGCGTATTTGCCAAGTTTGCGCAGAACGCCCATATCGTTGCAGAAAAGAGTGTTGTTATTCCTGAGGGCATACTTCACTCCAGGGTTGACGCAGGCGAAAAGGTTTATTCGGTGGGCAGAAGGGCAAAAATTGCAGGCGGTGTTATCCGCGCAGGCGATGAGATCAACGCCAGGTTCCTTGGCGCTGAAAGTTCCCCTAAAACAGTGCTGCGTGTGGGCGTGAATCCAAAGATTCTGCAGCAGGTTGATGAATTGGCTAAGGTAAAGACAGAACTTGAAAATGAACTCACAAAACTCAGGCTCGACATAAAAACCCTTACCACTCAGAAACGGAACTCGGGTGGAAAGCTTTCCGAAGAGAGAGAAAAGATGCTTTCGGATTACACCGCCCGAGAAGAGAAACAGAATGAGCGATTCCAGGAGGTTACTGGTGAACTGGAGGAACTTAATTCATATATAAGCATGCTCGACCATAAGGGCAAGGTCTGCGCAGAGAAAACGGTCTATCCCAACGTTGATATACTTATAAAAGATGACCAGTTCCCGGTTAAAGATAACTATAACCGCGTCAAGTTTATGCTGCAGGGCGGGTCAATACAGATATTTGAATACGATCCGCCGGTATTTATAGAAGGCAGCCAGAGGATAACTACGGTTGTAAGAAGGAGATAGGGCGTTGTCCATAAAACCTATAGACCTCCAGACCAACATGGGGCAGATGACCGAAGTCAGCAAGGCAGAACAGACACGTCACAATGCCCTTGTGGAACAGCAGGCTATGCTGGATAAACAGGCTGCCGAAAAATCCAACCTCGTTAACACCAGGCTTAACGAGAGTGAAAAGGGTGAAAAAACATCCATCCGGGATGAAGATAAAAAAAACGACAGGCAGGCAACCGGGAACAGAGATGACTCAGGGAAAAAAAAGGAGGAACCGCATCCCCGGGACCGTATGAAAGATGAAAAAATGGGTAACATTATTGATATACTCAAGTAATTCCGTATCAGGTGCAAAAACTGGACGAAGTTTTTTTTCCAGCAAAAAGATGAAAGATCTATTTTACAATGTGACATAATGAGGTATAAATGGAGTTTCTGCTTCTGTTTGTTCTTAATATTTTTATAGGCGCTCTTATCTATCTGCTTCTCAGCCTTAAAATTGAGCGTACATCATCAACCTTTCAGGAACAGAAACTGAAAAAGGAGATGGGTGAGATCATTACAGAATTCAATGCAACTGCAGAAAGGAATATCACCCTCCTTGAAAGAAAAATAGAAGTGCTGAAACGGCTCCTGGGACAGACCGGAAGCATAAAATCAATGGATATTACCCTTGATAATGCACCTGGCGAAGATATCGGAGCAATTAAAACTGAAGGTAAAAACCCGGCACGAAACAAAGATGTGAGCACCGGGGTAGATTCCGCAAAGACTGCCCGCAGGGATTCATCTATCATTGTGAAAAAAGCCCGGGATCATGGTGAGAGTGGGGGGCTGAGTGGAATTATTGATAAAATGCAAATATTCAGCAAGGAGTCTGAACATGCCTCCGGAGATGCAATTCCCGTTGTAAAGAAAGTGAAAGACCCCGGCAGAAAAGTGAATGACACTGTAAGCCCTGTTATAAAACAGTCAGTGGAGGGGGCTGATACATTTTCAGCACCCGGCAGCAGGATAGACCTGAGGTCAGACGAAGAAATTGAAATAGCACCGGCCACCATTGATCCGGATGTTGAATATATAGATATCGCGGAACTATTTTTAAGTACAGAAAATAAGTACAACCTTATTGCAGATCTTCACGGCAGGGGATATTCAATCGAGGAACTTTCTGAGTATTCAGGCATACCCTCAGGTGAGATTAAACTTGTCATAAGCCTTAATAACTGATTTTTATTTTACTTTGTTGTATTCGCGTTGCCGCATCATTATATTTAAACTGACGATTTCCTGGAAAAGTCCTTCGATGGATTTCAGGAGGGCAGGTATTGTAAATTAAATTCGAAATACCTGACATTTACAGAGTTTTGTTGAAGTGAATCTTTTTTAGACGCTGGCTGTTAATTGGAAAGTTCTCTGGCAGGCGGTTTTTCAGGATATTGCTGATTTGCCGGAATAACTCAGTTGATGTTTGATCGGAAATAATTCTGAATTATGCAATGGCTATGGTAAAAACTGGTTATTTTAATCAGAAATAATATAAAAATATCATAAATTGATCGGGTACGATGGAACAGGAGAATTTAAAGGTAAGTCTTAATATGGAATTCAATATCAAGCGTCTTACAGAAGAGGAATTTGAAAAATTTGCCAAGCTCATTTATGATGAGAGCGGTATTTTTATGAAGGATAGTAAAATCACACTGCTATCGAACAGGCTGAGGAAGAGACTCACCGCTCTTTCACTCCCTGAATTCAGCGATTATTACTCCTACCTTCAGAAACTCACCGGTGATGCCAAAAAGAAGGAATACGAGGAACTGCTTGATGTTGTGTCAACAAACGAAACCTATTTTTTCAGGAATGAAAGGCATTTCGAAGCTCTGAGTGAATACTGCCTTCCTGAAATAGCAAAGACAAAAAAGGATAGAAAGCTCAGGATATGGAGTGCGGCCTGTTCAACCGGTGAGGAGCCGTATACGATTGCAATTTGTGTCCTTGATAAAATGAATCTTTTCACCGGATGGCAAATCGAAATTATCGCAACAGATATTGCGCCGTCGGTTCTGGAGTTTGCAAAGGAGGGCCTCTATTCAGGACGGAGGATCGAGAAGGTTTCTCCTGAGCACCTTAAAAAATATTTCAGGCTTGTTGACCAGGAGAAGGGCGTTTACAAGATAAACGAAGAATGTAAAAAGATGGTGAATTTTTATTACCATAATTTTTTTAAGAGTGAGTTTCCAAAAAATATCGATATCATTTTCTGCAGAAATGTTATGATCTATTTTGACAAGATTCACCAGAAAGAACTGGTGTCAGGTTTTTATAATTCAATAGTTGATGACGGCTATCTTTTCATAGGCCACTCCGAGACCCTTCATTCGATCTCGGAGGATTTTGTTTATAAAAAAATTCTCGAATCCCCGATTTACATCCCAAAGCCCAGGAGCTGATTAATGTCTTTTGAACTGATTAATGTTGGTATTGCCGATCTGGGGATTTCAAAAGCCCCCAACATCCTGAGGACCATACTCGGTTCCTGCATAGGTATCTGCATATATGACCAGTATACAAGGATCGGAGGGCTTTCACACATAATGCTGCCTTCAAGCAAGAAGAGCACTGCCAATCCAAAGAAGTATGCGGATTCCGCGATTCCACTTCTTCTTGATGACATGATACGTGCGGGCGCCATGAGAGACACGATGATCGCCAAGATTGTTGGTGGCGCTGCTATGTTCAAACATTCAGAAAATTCCTTCATGGGGGATATAGGAAAAAACAACATCTCTACAGTTTCAGAAATTCTTGCGAAAACCGGTATAAGGATCGTAGCTGAAGATGTGGGTGGGGATTACGGAAGGACTATTGACTTTTACCTTGAAACGGGTGAAATTAAGATCAAGACAATCGGCAAAGATACAAAAATTATCTGAGGAATTATTATGGAGAGCATGACAGGCTATGCTTTTATTGAGAAGAGCACTGACCAGTTTTCATATTCTGTTGAAATCAAGTCGCTCAATTCAAAATATCTGGAAGTATATGTGAACCTTCCTAAAATAATGAGGAATGATGAAAATGAATTCACCACTCTCATAAAGAAAAGTTTTACCCGTGGAAAAATTGAACTTAACGTTGATCTTTTTGACTGGAATGTGACAAAGCCCGCATCTTTAAACAGTGAACTACTGGTAAAATACTACAATGAACTTGAGGCGCTTCATAAGAAACTCAAAATAAAGGAACCGCTCAAGTTTGAATCCCTTCTCATGCTTGAGGGCATAACCCAGAGGGAGAGATCATCACTTTCGGACCGTGCAAGAAAGGAAATTTTCAGTACAGTCGATTCTGTAATAAAAAAGACAATCGATATGCGCAGGAAAGAGGGGATTTCGGTAAAAAAAGACATTACCGCATCCCTTTCATGCATAGCCAAAGATGTGAACAGGATTAAGACCCTGTCAAAAAATGCCGCCGATGAAAAGAAGGAAGTACTGATCTCCAGGCTGAAAAATATTACAAACGGAACAATAGACAATTCGAGGCTCTATTCCGAAATTTCTCTGCTTGCCGAAAAGCTTGATATTAATGAGGAGCTCGTAAGGCTGAATGACCATCTGGAAAAATTTAAATCCGTGATGAAAGAGGATTCACAGATAGGTCGCAAGCTCGATTTTTTAAGCCAGGAACTGTTCAGGGAGATCAATACGATCGCTTCAAAATCGAACAATTCAGAAATTTCGCAGCTCGTTGTTGATGTGAAAAACGGTATAGAGAAAATCCGCGAACAATGCAGGAATATCGTGTGAACAGTTATGTTCCGGAAAATCATCTTGACATAATTAAGCATAAAAAAAGATATATGATTATTCAATTATGAAAACATCACTTTTAAATATCGGATTTGGAAATGCGGTTGTAGCTGAACGCATAATTGCTGTAATCACACCTTCATCGGCTTCAGGTAAGCGTATCCGTGAAGAGGCCAGGGAGAATAACCTCCTGATAGACGCAACCCACGGAAGAAAAACAAGATCCATAATCATAATGGACAGCAGCCACATTGTGCTCTCTGCAATGCAGCCTGAAACTCTCGCGGGAAGACTATCCGCCAGCACGGAAAGCTGATATGGTACTAGTTATATCAGCGCCATCAGGAGCGGGTAAAACCACACTGATAAGCAGATTATTAAAAACAGATGCAAGTTTCATGTTTTCGGTATCTACGACTACCCGCCATAAAAGAAGTTATGAGTCTGAGGGAGCGGACTATAATTTCGTCACAAAAGAGTTTTTTTTAAAGATGATTGAAGACGGCGAGTTTGTCGAATGGGCGGAGGTCTACGGGAATTACTATGGGACAACAAAAAAAGAGGTTGACAGGATAAAAAAGTCCGGAAAGATTCCTCTTTTTGATGTAGACATACAGGGTGCAAAAAATTTAAAGTCCAGACTTGAAGGCGGAGTGTACGTGTTTATAATTCCACCTTCAGCGGAAGTACTTAAAGAGAGGCTCGTCGGGAGACAAACCGAGAGCAAAGAACAACTGAACATCAGGCTTAAAAACGCCGGCAACGAAATTGCCGAATATGGTATTTTTGATTACGTAATTGCCAATAATGATATAGATGAAGCTTTCACGAAACTTGTTGCTATCATAACAGCGGAAAAATGCAGAATCAGAAATATAGAATCAATGATTTGTGATATCCTGGAGGGTTTTAATGATTATACCACTTGACAAATTACTTATTTACAACAAGAATAAATATGTCTTTACAAAGGCTGTAATGAAGGCTGTTGATAAAGTAGCGAATATTAAGGATTATCCGGAAACAGACCTTAACTGGAAAGTAGTACCCAATGTTCTCAAATTATCGCTTGAAGAAAATGTGAAATTTTTATATGACGAAACTCAGGAATTATAAGGTATAATTGACAGGAGCAATTCTTGTTATCATAGGGCCTACCGCAGCAGGAAAGAGTGATCTGGCCCTTGATCTTGCCGCAGATGATTTTGAGATTGTTTCTGCGGATTCAGTACAGGTATACCGCTACATGGATATTGGCAGCAGTAAACCTGGATCAGCCGAGCAGGCAAAAGTGCCTCATCACCTGATCGATGTTGTTTTGCCGGATTACCAGTTTACAGCAGGGGATTTTTGCAACCGAGCATCTTCTGCATGTGAGAAAATAAAAAAAAATAGAAAGATCCCCATGTTTGTTGGCGGATCGGGTTTATACATAGATTCATTTTTTTATGGTATTTCCAGAATTCCTGATATAGAAAGTCATATCAAAGCCGGTCTTAATGAAGAAATGAATCAGAGGGGGGCAGCGGCTCTTTATGATGAGCTCGCGGCACTTGATCCGGTATTTGCTTTAAAAATCCATTGTAATGACAGACAGAGAATAATACGCGGGCTGGAGATTTACAGGGGTACAGGCAGAACTGCCAGCTATTTTCATAGTGAGAAGATAAATTATTCAGGTGAAAAAACCCTGTTTATCGGCCTTTCCAGGGAGAGGGATGAGCTGGCCGGCAGAATTGATGACCGGGTCGGGAAAATGATGGCGCTTGGATTTGTGGATGAGGTTCAATCATTAAGGCGCATGGGGTATTCTCCTGAATTGAATTCCATGAAATCCATCGGATATTCAGAGATCAATGAGTTCATTGATAATAAAATTGACTTGAGCACAGCTATCGATGAGATAAAGAAGAATACAAAAAGATATGCCAAGAAACAAATGACATGGTTCAGGAAAAATAAAGATATAAACTGGTTTCATCCGGCAGAAATAAAAAAAATAAAAAATGCGATCAGTAATTGGTTAAATATAATCTGAGGAGTTGATCTCTATGGCTAAACAGTTAAATAATCTCCAGGATATTTTTTTAAATTCTACACGAAAAAATAAGACTGAAATCACCGTTTTTCTCATGAACGGGGTGCCAATCAAAGGAAGGGTTGTGAGTTTTGACAACTTCACAATTTTAATGGAGGTTGACAAGAAGCAGAACCTTATCTACAAGCATGCCATATCAACAATGGTGCCGAGCAAACTTGTTGCCTTCAGGGACGACGAGGAAATTTGAACTAAAGAGAAGTAAATTCTATGAATACACTGATAAAGACATTATTAAAAATTCTTATTGTATCAGCTGTAATTTATCTTTTTGTTTTTTCATTTTATTATCTGAAAAATGACAGGATCGGTGTGGTAAAAGACACTGGAACAGGTGAAGTAATAATTATTTTTTCTGACAGGTTTAATTTTGTCTGGCAGGGTGCTTTGCCGTGGAAGTACAGTATCGGTATAACTGATACAAAGACGACAATCATAATGAATGTCTCTGTGGTTATACCTTCATTGTCAAAACTCAAAGATGAGATCTATATAATCAAGATACCCTTTTCTGTCAGTTACAGGATAAATACAAATAATCCTCCTGACAAAGCATACTTCAGTGATAAGGCTACACTGGATAACTATGTTAAAGGTTTTATCGAAGCGATATGCAGTTCGGTCCTGATAAATTATCTTGAACCTGTATATAACAGGAGCGGAATTATCAAAGATGAACAGATTCTTAAGGATGCGATGATATCAACTCTTCTTGAGAAACTTAAAGGGGCAGGTATTATCTGCGATAAACTTGAGACTGTATCAAAAGGCTACTTTCCGGAAGATGAGCTTTACATGGAGGGGCTGGTCCGGTGCAAAAAGCTCAGGGACCAGGATTTTGAAAACATGCTCGAGGAGATAAAGCTGAAAAGCAAACTCGCTACCGAGAAAAATGCATACGAGCTGTATTTTGAAAGGCTTGCCAGGGTGTCAACGCTGATTAAAGAGAATCCGGAAATTTTAAAATATATTTATATTGACAAAATGGGTGCCGATATCAAGGTTATAATATCTTCAGATAAAACCGGGATTCCGGTAATGTTCGAAAGTTCTCTCGATGAAAAGAAGTCAGAAAAAAAAGGGGATATTGATAATCTGGTAGATAGCCGGAAGTAATTATAAATAAGGAGTTTATTATGCCCTGCGGTAAAAAGAAGAAAAGAAAAAAAATCGCAAACCATAAAAGGAAAAAACGCAGAAGACA
>CAYTSF010000017.1:29080-32931 GCA_964440335.1 uncultured Leptospirales bacterium | reverse complement strand
GGTTTACGATGCACTTCAATCTTTTTTTTACAATGAAATATATGGCCATGCTCGGCATCCTTCCTGAAACGGGGAGATGCATTCACTGCGGTTCATGCGATGCAGAAAGGTATGATGTTGAAGACCTGACGCTCAGGTTCACCTGCGGGTCATGTTCTGACTATTCACATGCAGATATTGGCAGAAGATCAGCTGAATTCATGACAAGGTCTGCCACCGGCAGGTTCGGGTCTTTTGACCTTGAGCAGATACCCGAAAAGGAGGTTGCACTTCTTTTTAGTAAAACTGCCGGATTTGTTGAAAACTATTACGGCTTCAGGTTCAGGTCGCTTGACCTGCTTTTACATGAATTTCTGGCCTCAGAGAAAGTAAAGGGCAGCGATACCTGATACAAGGATTGCTCCGAATCCTGCAATAATACCTTTCCTGAAAAGTACAGACCCGATTAAATAAGCCATTAAACATTTCAGTATTGTATTGAAAAAAACGGCAAGGGTAATTGCTATAGCTGCCTGGTGAAGCTTTCCGGGGTCATTCTTTGAAAGGTTACCCATTGTCAGTGTTATGGCATCAACATCGGTCATGCCTGAAAGTATACTGACAACGTAGACGCCCCCGTCACCGGCTGTGATGCTGATAAACCTTGTGATGAGTACAATGAGAGCATAAAGCAGCCCGAACTTTATTGCCGGCATGATATTAAAGGGATTGGACAGCGGAACATCATCTGTCTTTTTTTTGCCGGTCATTTTCCAGAGGATGAAACACGAGATGAAACCTGCCGCAGCCATCGTCCCCAGGGTCTTTGTAAGCGAGGGAAGCAGCCTGTTATTGACTACAGCAATTTCAAGGAGCACCCTGGGAAACATGGTTGAACATGCCAGGAGTACTGCAAGTGAAAATGAGAGCGAGAGATTGTTGTCCGAAATGCTTCTCCTTGCAAAGGTAAGGGTTGTTGCAGTACTTGATACAAGTCCACCAAGAAAACCGGTAAGACCGATACCCTTTCTTGAGCCGAGAATTTTAATCAGCATGTAACCTGTAAAGCCGATACCGGAAATCAGTACAACCATAAGCCAGACGTTATGCGGATTAACCAGTACGAGCGACTGCATCTCGGGGTATTTGGCATAAATCGGGAGCCCTGAAGCCAGCTTGCCCAGGCTTAAAGAAAAGGAAGGATCAAAAAGCGGCAGCACGACAAATGTAATAACCGCGAACTTGATTATGGCAAGCATATCCTCCCTTGTAATTTTACCTGTAAGATGATCCATATATTCCTTAAGGTAAAGCACCAGAACAACAATCACAGCTATAGAGGCGGATAGAATATATAATTCCCTTGATGCCAGCACACCGGTTGAATAGCAGACAAGGAGGCTGACTTCGGTTGTGAGCCCTCTTTCATTATGCTTGTAAAACGTGATCCCATATACAGTAATTGCGAACAGTCCGGTTATTATCATTGATACAAGCAGGAAACCAGGATTGAAATTTTTATCGATAAATGATGATATGCAGCCAAACAGAGATATAAGGGAGTATGTTCTGACGCCGCCGATTATATCATCACCGTTTTCCGCTTTCCGTACAGTGGTTACTGATCGTTCAAATCCGATAAGTGCGCCGAGAAGCAGCGAAATGATAAAGGGCTGAAATGCATAGATATTCATATATCCTCTCTTTATCAGAAAATATATCGTTCATTACCGGATAAATAATAAACTTGTTTCCAAACTGGCGTTTGATACCTTCAGAAAGCCTGATGGGGGCTTTTTTCATGGACTCCGCCCCTTGGACCCGGTAAAAAAACAGGAAAGTAAACAAGTCTGATAACCAAATGCAGGGCTCACCCCCGCCGGTTAACGGTTACCGGATTTACTCAGCGGGCAGGCAAGAACTTTAAATTCACCATTTTTGGGGTCCTGGCTGGTTGCCATTGAACTGAGGGAACCACCATAATTACATAGTACCTGGTAGTTTCTTAATTCTATATGATGTTTGCACTTTTTGCAGTCTTCAAGCTTCATCAGGTTATTCAGGCTCCTTGAATAATAATAACATGTGAATTAATTAAGTGATAAATTATGTCACTTTTTGTATGACGTTAATAATCAAATAATCAATAATTGTCAATAATTATAATAAATTTAATATAAAATATACCGGACAGGCTTTAATTTTATTCTGTATTCATCTAAAGAACCGGCTATCAGCCTGTCTCATGTCATGCTTCACCTGATCCGTTTTTTTCCAGAAGCGCAATCAGTTCCTGGATACTTTGAGTCAGTTCAATGGTTGAAGCTGAGAGCTCTTCAGCTGTAGCCGCGTTGCCCTGGGTGAAGTGGTTTATCTCTTCAAGTGATTTTGAGAGTTCACCGGTTGAATCCGCCTGTTCCTTCATGGCATCAGCCATGCTCAAAGAAAGGGTGTTTACATTATCAACATCACGGTTTATGCCTGAACTCAGTTCTTTCTGCTTAGTAGATGCCTGGTTCATATCCCTGCTCAGTATACCCGATTTTTCAAGGGTGGCATTGATACTTCTGATATGGCCGTAAAGCACACTGAACATGTCAAAACTGTTATTGATGTTCATTCCGGTACTGCTGATCAGCTTTGATATTTCTTTTGCGGATTCAGTGCTGCTGTCAGCAAGTTTTGATATTTCATCAGCAACAACAGCAAACCCCCTGCCTGCCTCACCTGCCCTGGCTGATTCAATTGACGCATTAAGCGCAAGAAGGCTTGTCTTATCAGCAATATCCGTTATCAGGTCGGTAATCTCCCTGATTTTCTCTGAGTTTCCATGAATTTCTTTCATACTTTCCATGACCGCGGCAGAGACCCTGTCGGCCTCGAGCCCCTGCTTCATGGCATTTGATGCCTCTTTCATCATATCGTCAGCCTTCTGTGACAGATCAACAATCAGGGAATTCAGTGAATCCATTGCCTTCTCTATTCCTGATATCTCCTCTGACTGGTTTTTTACCTTGAAAGAGACCTGTTCAATAGCTGTCGCGATCTCCTCCATTGACGCAGTGGATTCCTCGACGAGTGCAGCCTGCTGCTGCGTGTTCCCCGTAAGGTGAGCCGCTGTTGCCGTGTAACTCCTGGCAGTCATATCGAGCCTGCGGGTGATATTCCTGAGTCCATCAAGCATGCTATTTATCAGCGCCAGCTGTTTTGTATTTACAGCCAGTTCCTCCTTGTGTCGCATGTTTGAATCGCCGGTCAGGGCAATATTGATGTAGGAAATGATACCTATTATAAGAAGTGTAGGTGAACTGTTTGCGAAACTGACACTGACCATTTCCAGAATCCTGTCGCTGAGCGAATCTTTTATCATGATGTAGATTGCAATGTTGCAGAAAAAGAAAAGGAATGTAACTACCGGAACATACTTCTTCTCGCCGAAGACGGCAATGAACACAATTATGTAGAAATTGTAATAAACATATGATGAAAAAGCAGCATAAGGCATCTGGGCCGCGTTTATGAATCGTGCGGCACTGACAAGAAGGACTGTTGGAATAATATATATCAGAACCGCGGCTGTGATTTTTCCGCGAACCAGCAGTATGGTACTGAGCACAACAATAAAAAATATGGTTGATGCGCCCACAAGACCTTTTATGAAGCCGGCTTTGTTCACTACCGAGTAAAACAGCACAAGCAATACCAGAAGAAAACACATGAGCTGGTTATAATAAAAAAGGGCCTTTGCCTTTTTCTGAATTGTCACGTTCTCTGCAATATATTTGTTCTTCAGCATGTCATCAATTACTTTAATCATATTACACCATCAATTTTATTTGTCCGGAACTTCCTGCTGAACATATTAACATATA
>CAYTSF010000017.1:27886-28980 GCA_964440335.1 uncultured Leptospirales bacterium | reverse complement strand
AGCCAGTAAAACAGCAACATGTTAAATATGAGATTCAGGTTTTCTTTATTTGTATTAAACATCTCCAGGAGCACGCCGGTCTCATCTGCTTCATTAAGCGCAAGGCATCTATCATTAACAAAAGTCTTCAGTTCATTACCAATAAACCAGAACGGGTATATCCTGCAGAAGAACGGCCTTACATCATGCGGCAGTATGCACCCATCCTTACCGAGCAGCGAGCATCTTCCAAAACAGTCTATTTTCAGAGTCCTGTGACTGCCTGCAAGGTTATAGCATTTTACCACATCAGCTAAATAATCCGGGAATAGTGACCCGACCATTTTTATAAAAGGTTCAGCATTTGGCTCCTTGCTGAATATTTCATTATCATTTTGTAAAAAACCTGTAATAGCTGCCGCCTCGTAATCTGATACAAGTGTCGGATGGGGGGTGCATCCCGGAGGTGTAACACAGCATGAACCGTATATTCTGCTGCACCTGGAGCATACGCCTGATACGGCACTGGTACACCCGTACTTCACGGCACCCTCTATATCACCTGGATGCATTGAGTATGAGTTTCCCCCTCAAGCCTGATCCTGTTGTGACCCAGGTCGCTTCAACCTTTGAAAAATCCCCGGTTATTGAACCGAGATGAGACCCCTCGGTAACAAACTGGCCCTGGTCCGGATTTAACTCCCACATTTCAAAAAAACCGGTTGCAGTATTTACGTATATTTTTACATCGATGTTTGTGATCTGGTATGATGATTTATATTTTCCTTTGCCAGTTGCTGTGATGACGCCATTACTGATCTCCTGTTTCAGAATTTCAATCGACAACTGCTGGTATTCGCTGTCACCCTCCCATATGAAGCTGCCGGTATAATTACGATATAGAGTTTTACTTTTGCGGGAAGAGTCGCCTTTAATGTCGCCGGTATCTTCAATTATGCTGCTGCCGGTTGAACAGGCGATAAAAAAGAGAGCGAGCAATGTCGCGGTAATGTATTTTATAAAAAATTTTGATCTCATGTTTTACCTCAATACTCATCATAACATCACTCAGGATAGATTTACTGATTATAAAGTCAATTATTTAATGGACAATC
>CAYTSF010000017.1:0-27786 GCA_964440335.1 uncultured Leptospirales bacterium | reverse complement strand
ATTTTACTGATGCCGCCGTCATCTGATTCAATACAGTACTCACCGTTGTTCAACAATGCGTAACACCTTCCATCTTCATCGCCCTGAAGCTGGTTTTTCGCGCCGTATTTTATAATTTTTCCATTCTCAACAACAGCGTCGCTGTAAATGTAAATCTTCCTCCCTCTTTTTTTTGATGCATCGCCGGTCCATTCCACAAGAAGGTTTGAGTCCTTTGCAATGTTATGCGCAATGACATTTACCGAAGACGCCTTGAGTTCGACTTTTCTGGATATTGCACATCCCGGAACAGAATAAGAAAGATCAAGCGTTGAAGAACCAGTGTAACAGCCAATGTATATTCCGTCTCTTCCGGTATCAATTGTCTTCGCAGCGGTATCAAAAATCTTTATCCTGCAGTTTGCGATCATCTCGTCGTTGCGTATGGCTCCGAGTAGCACCACAGTCTCTGATTTGAAAAGCTCGCCGGCTATATCTTTATATATCTTCAGAGGGTCATTCTTCAGTTTTTTGTAATCGATTTTATTCGTGCCGCTCCCGCTCTTCAGTTCGTAAAGGAGATATCCTGAACTGTAACGGAGATAAATATTTTCTTTTATATAAACTGTCACATTGCCGTTTTTATCAGGCCTGAACTGCCTGTTGTCAAACTGCAGGTTATTTTTGTCATCCCTGTACGGGAATGACCTGTAGAGGCAGCCGTCATAATTTGCAACAGCAAGGGTAACCGGTTTGATATCCTTCATCCTTATTTGCAGCTTCATGACACCAGCCTTATCAGGCGTGAAGGGATACTCCACGTATGTCCCTTCCGCAGTGAAAAGTAGCATATATTTTTTGCCCAACTGAAGTTCAGGTATGAACAAAATACCACTTTTATCAGATGTGTATTCCCTGGCGGTTTTCCCGTCATGAATAAAAAAGCGTTTTCCTGAAATAGGCGCACCGTCAGTGCCATCTACCCTGACCATGAACCCCGGAAGCTGCGAATTGTATACCGCGCTGTATAACCTGAACCTGTCGTCAAGGGGATCGTTACCGCTCTCCTTTGCCGGGTACTCATACTCAGCGATGCTGTCAGAAACGCTCACCGCCACAAGGTTCTCATTGTCATCATCAACGCAGAACCAGTAATTCCCGCCATCGGTGATAATCCTGAAATCGCCCGAGGTATTCTTCAACCTGACCTTTACAATTTCTAATAGATTCTTTTTCCACAGCGGCACAGCAAGGGCAAGGGGACGCTCACCGCGCCAGTAACCGTTCTTCTCCATGGTGTACAGCTTCTCCTCTTTCATAGCGGAGGAATCAATTTTATTCAACATTGACTTTGAATCCAGGGGAACGACCTGTTTCAGCATAACAGCGTTCTCAGCCGGATAGACCAGCAGGTACCGCTCACCGGCAGCGACATCGCTGAACCTGAAAAAACCGCCGCTCTCGATCTCGCACTGCAGCACCCTGCCGCTGGCCAGGTTCACAAGGTACAGCGGCCTCCCTGCCACAGGCGCGGCATCCATCCTGATAATCCCGGATATGGCCTGCCTGTCGCAATTGAGGATGCTGCCTGTTCTCCTGTATTCCTCTTCAGTCCGCGAAACAGGGCTGTAGGTGAATGCGGAGGTTTTTCTGTCGGCCTTCAGTATGACCATGTCCCTGTACTCGCTGTTGTCTGCGAAGATATACTCCCCGTCCGGCATAGAGAGGTAGACCCGGTTCTGTACAGGTACATAATCGATGGTGCCGCCTCCGGGAAGGTATTCATAATATATTACCTTTTTTGCCGCGGTCTCATCAACATCCAGGCTTGCGAAACTTTCGCTGTTCATGGATATTTCTATGCGGTTAATTCCGGGCTGAAGGCTCTTTATGATTTTTTTTACGTAATGGTTTTTATATCTGCAGATAAGGATGTAATCGTTGTCAGGCTTAACAGAGAGTGTGTGCGTGATGCCGTTTCTGCCGGTATCAAGTTTAACCTGTTTCCCTCCGGGTTGAACGAGTATTATGGAATCGAAGGTCTTCGAGCTTGATGTACCTGAATAGTCCCTGGTCATAACGATCAGAGAGTTTTTACCCTCAAGGCTGTTTTTCTTTATGTACTCATCTGCAAGCGCAGGGTTCTCCGCCAAAGGCACAAGCCTTATGAAGGATGCGGACTTCAGGTTCACATGATACTCTCTGTTATCCATCACAACCTTCAGCCCGGTCACGTCCGAAATAATATGCACAAGTCCATCCGCATCAGTGGTCAGTGAGAATTCCCTGTCGTTAATTTTAACAGTAAGCACTTTATTTGCCACGGGCTGGTCATTGTCATCCCTGATGCAGATCTTTTTTGTATCCATACCTTCATAAAAATCCGCTGTTACGAAGTACCTGTTGATCCCCCTGTAATCTATCTCGCCGGTGTAGAGGAAGGATTTGCCGCATATAAAGATCCTCTCCCTGAACGACTTTGAGAGGTGTTCGGTGTTCCTGAAGATAAAAGAAAAATATTTCGCCTGTGGTGAAGTGAAAACATAGAAGTGTGTGGGGCAGAGAAATGCCCGCATGCCCCGGTTGTCGTGAAAGCCCTTAGACCACTGCGTATTAAAATCAATGCTGCTGAAGGATACATCTGCCTCGCGCAAAAACGCCCCGGTCGCGTCCCTTACGCTGAAAATAAATGCCGGGCATTTCTGTTCAGGATGGATCGATGAGAGGTACAGGGACCATTCAGCAGGTTCATCGCACATGTCAACCACATAGGTGTTGTCGATCCTCCTGATCTCGGACTTAAAGTACGCATCAACAAGATGGTACGGGTCTGCGAAGCCCAGCGAAGACTGCGGGTCACAGCACACCCAACCGTTATCGGGGGTGTAGTATTCGATGAAAGCATGTCCGCCTCCCTCGTTGCTGAAACCCCAGCCGCATCCCGGAGGCACATCGCACGTAAGGCTCCTGACCGGAATACCCGCCGCACGGAGCAGCTCAACAGCCACATCAGCGTAACCCACGCAGAATGCCCGCCTGGATTTAAGTACACCTATGGCATCCGCTGGAGAACCGAGCTGGTACGTAATATTCTTCCTCACCCAGTTCCCTATACGCCACACCGCCTCGTCAACGTACGCCGCATCACCGATAATCTCAGCAGAAAATTTCTTCAGGTACTCCCTCTCCTCCTCTTTTGAATACGACGAGGCCAGGTCCGCCTCGAAACCGGTAGTTAGTTTCATGGGATATTTCGTACGCTTCGTACCGTTCTTCAGTATGACCGTATTTACAGCGATGTTCCCGTCTTTTGTTGTACGGACGACCTCCTGCCTGTTGGATTCATTCCCCTGCCAGCGGAACGAGCTGAAATCTGTGTAGTAGACGTATTTCCATTCGCCTTCGACAAACCAGGTGTATGCGAATAGCGCCGGGCCGGGCGCAGCAACCAGCACCAGCAACGGAACGATGAATAATAAAAATTTTTTCACAGGCGGTAACTCCCCGGATTCCCTTTGTATAATTTATGAACAGGAGAGATGATCATTTGACCAGCCATTTTTTCCATGAGTCCGGTTCATAACCGACGGTTGCCATGTTGCCGTTCCTTACGACCGGCGTCCTGAAGAGCAGCGGATCGGCAAGGAGTTCCTCTTCAATATTATGACTTATATATTTCAGGTTGCGCTTTTCGTATTCCCTGCCGCAGGTATCAATTAATGACTCAACGGGAATGTTCCTGCATACGCTTTTCAGTTCACCCCTGCTCATCCCCTTCTCTGAAAGGTCAATGAGCTGTATCCCCTCGCCCCTCTCTTTAAAAAATCTCACGGCCTTTGCCGTGTCCTTGCACTT
Organism: uncultured Leptospirales bacterium; assembly: GCA_964440335.1. Taxonomy (GTDB): domain Bacteria; phylum Spirochaetota; class UBA4802; order UBA4802; family UBA5550; genus JAAYBQ01. The sequence continues at coordinate 23,952 of CAYTSF010000017.1, read as the reverse complement.
TTTTGTTCCAAAAATCTGTATCATAACCAGCCTGCAAAAATTATAGAATAGAGGGCAATGTTAAAACCAGTTGCCCATGTATATCGTGCATGTTTTTAAACTGTCATAAATTGCACATGATGCGAAATACACTTTATAGAACAGTTATATGCCGTGGCAAATATTTTTCCCCGGCCCTGACTCCTTTTCGCAGCAGTTCAATCATGAAAAGCTTTAAAATATTATCAGAAAACCTGCCCTTATCGGGGTGTCACATAAAAATATGTTGACCTGATCCTTTTCCCGTGATGTATAAGTATACACAGGAATGAAACTTCAGGAAATTTTTTCATGCTCAGAAAAATAGTGACAACAACGGCACTGGCCATGCTGCTCTTTTCATGCGGAAGTGGTACAGTAAAAAATTCAGATACAAAATCTGATTATACAGTAAAACAGACATCAGCTGTTTTTAAAAACGCAGAGATTATTTTCGGGGATGAATGGAAGATAATATTCCGGAAGCTCGACGATTACCAGTACATCCTCTTCTCCAACAGCGTTGAGGAGCTTAACTCATTCAGGTACAGGTTCATTGTCACGGATGAAAACATGAAGTTCACCGTAAGCCCCGATTACATGAACGTAAGGTTTGACATTGATTATATTGAGACAACCGTCCCCGATCCATTAACAGGTGAAAGCGTTACGATAAACAGGATAGTGAACATTACACGCACGCCCGGCGACAGATACTCCGCAGCAGGCATAGCTTCAGACGTAGAGGCAGACGAATTTATCATGAACCTTAAAAGCCTGCTCAGGAACAACAGCGCCGGCGAACTCGCGGCCAATATCTCCTACCCTGTCACCGTTTACGTTAACAAAAAGAAAACGAAAATCACAGATCAGCAGACCCTGGTAAAATATTATGGCCAGGTTTTCAACAGCAAGGTAAGCAATGCACTGCTCTCGCAATCCCTTGGCGATATACAGGCTGACAGCCGGGGACTTATCATCGGCAGGGGCGAACTGAGGATTGCACTGGTTGAAGGCAGGCTCATGATTACTGAGATTAATAACCGCTGAAGGTTCAGGCCAGGCAGTTTTTGCTTAAAAATGATTCAAGCAATTCTTCTGTTCCGTTAATGATGCTGCCGCATGTGACTGCCTGTTCCGCAGATCCAAAGCGGTTTTTGTTCAAGACCCTGCAGCATGTTGCGCCGAATTTTTCCCTGAAGATGTTGTGAAACCCCGCTGACAGCTCGTATGATTCTTTCCTCGGAACATCGGCTGAGGAGCGTCCCTTGAGCAGACCGAGAACCATGACTGAACCTGCAAGCGCACCGCAGAGGCATCCCGCATATCCCATACCGCCTCCAAAAGGAGTAGCCATGCGCACAGCATCAACACTGACTTCGGGCGCCACCCTCTCTCTGAAGGCCAGGAAGATAGATTCAGCGCAGTTGAATCCCTCTTTATGGTAATCGTATGCCTTTTTGTACTGATCTGTCATGATCCCCCCTCAACCTATCTTCAAAACTCTGATGTGGCCCGAACTGCAAGCTTCATTGAAAGAATAAATTAAGGTGTGATATGTCAATGATATTTATTGTTCATTTTTACTGAAGAGATGAGTATTATATTATTTCGTCCTGAAAATATCGGGATCTGAATATTTCACTCCCGTTGACGGAACTACGAGTGAAAGGAATTTTTTCCTGATCTTCGTTTTGTGAAGTTCGTAACTGTCGCCCGCCTTCATTGAATCATAAACAGCTTTTGATACCTCGGTGTTCTCTTTCAATCCCTTGATATAATATGAGCTTTCCCTGGTTGATGCCCAGACACGCTCCTCTTTATCAATGACCTTTTCGGAAAAGATCAGTTTCTCCCTGCGCCTGATGTCCTGTAACAGGCGAAGCACCTTTACGTATAACAACAGCCCGAAAAAAACAATTGGACCTCCCCATAAACCTATGCGCATCGCGAGAGCCTGGTCCCAGGTATAATGATCATGCCAGAGGTTAATTTCGCAGGCAATCCCCCCGGACAGTATAAAAATCACCGCCACAGGCATAATTCTTTTCAGGCGTCTCATCATCTGACTGTTAAGCGCTTCAAGTTCTTCAGATGTCATACATTCAGTCTGAATTGTAACTTCATATTTGTTTTTTACAATATCGAAAATACCGAACTCGCCTGTCTTCTCGGGCTTCACATTTGCCACTGCCCTGTTGCTGACAATATTCTTTCGAAGTACTATATCAAGTTTTTCCGAAACCTCAACATCAATCCGGTCGCCATCGCTCAGTTCGAAATAAAGGTCCTTGTGTGCAAAAGTAATGTCACCAAGGTGTATATAATAATCATAATATGTTTCACGGTTTTTACCCACACCCACGTATCTTGATTTTTCTGTTCGGCTGGTGACCACGCCTTTATAAATCCACTTGCGGTTGTTGTTCAGTTCAATGTTCAGTTCCTGGCTAAACATGACCAGCACCAGTACAAGGATCAAAGCTATACCAGCCCCGGCAAAAAAAGGTACCAGTCGTTCTATGTAGTTTACGCTGTAAAACATCTCCTGGCCATGAGAAGCGGCAATGCTGTTGAGCCTGTTGACAGACTGAATCTCAATAAAAATGGCTACTGCGGAAATCGCTGTACCGATTGTGAAAAGACCGGCCATGAAGTAATATACAATTTTACGTTTTTTACTGAAGCTTTTTTTTATGAGATGAATATCTTCGTCCGTTAAGGGAAAAACTGCTTTCATGCTGCCTGTAGAATCTGTTATGTCAGATTGAGTCCTGTTTTCATCCATTTCAATTTACATTCATTCCTCTTGGATTTTTTGCCCCCCTGAATCCGCTGCATGCATTAAAAATGTTGCCATGATGCACTACACGCAGTAATCCTCCACCTCTTTCTCTATCGCTTCAATGAGGCCTTCAACATATTTATCAATATCATCAACGCTCTCCCTGGTAACACGGAACCCGATGGCACCCTCATGGCCGCCGCCGTTTTCTATTGAAAAGACCCTTATTATCTCCCTTACATCGTAGCATTTAAAATTTTCACTTCGCCTGACACGGAACTGTATAAGGTTCGACTTTTCAGGATTATCGTAGTATACGATGAGGCTCAGCCTTCCGCTCTCCTCGGCAAGGATATCGGCCACAGTCCGCGAAACTGATATTACCGTGTCGTTATCGCATTCCCTGTAAAGGTCACCCATGCTCTCATTGTCGAGCACAACGTAACCGACTGACTTCGAGAACTTCTTCCTGCTTATGATAAATTCGAAACAGAATTCCTCTTTCTTCGAGAGACGGACCAGCTCATCAAACACCTGGTTTTTATCCGAAAAGTTGGACTTTTTAACGGTCTCTTTAAGCAGTACATTGTTATAAAGGGTGCTGAAAATCCCGTAATATTTTTTTTCACGCCGGGACTTCAGGTACTTGCCCATTTTGGTATCGCCTATGATACCTGATAGTATTGAAAGGACAATGTTGCGGGAAAAAGGATCTGTTATGTTATACATGTTCAGCAGGTCTTTGCGGTTGCAGAGTTTCAGAACGATAAGCCCAATAAGCTCGCAGGCTGAAGAGGCCTCTGTAACAAGACAATATCCCTCTGCTCCTATGTATTCACTGTCAGCGCCAACATGGTGGTCGACCTCCACAACACGGACAGTCTCTCTTGAGAACAGGGAGTTTATGTGCGGGGTCATATCTATCATTGAAGGCTTGGCTGTATCGCAGACTATGATTGTATCAACAGAATCAGTGTCTAAATCATCCGAGTAGTGTATATCTATGGAATTATACTTACAGATATTGAGCAGGTACTGGTAATGCTCATGAACAGATGCTGAAAAATAGAGCCTCACAGGCTTGTAAAACTTTGAAAGCAGGAGGGCAAAGGCAACCATGCTGGAGATGCAGTCTTCATCAGGATTCTTGTGTCCGAGTATTAAAAAATCATGACGTGTAACAATTGAATCGAAAATATTGTTAATTATTTCGTTTTTCTGGTGTATTGTATCAATATTCATCTTTTTCATATGGATACTCTTGATGCTGATTCATGCATATGCTACCGTCCCGGACTGAATGTTATTATAAATTTCTGTATGGTTTATGCTGCTCACCCTGTTCAATTGATGAAAAAAAATTCCCGGTATAAAACTCCCGGCAGTTCATTGCCAGATTCTTTTATTACATAGTATGTCTGGTTGTTATACTCAACTCTTTTTTTTTATCCGTAATAATTAATTTTAAATAATCAACTTTTTGTAAGATTATTCAAGCCACGGTGATCTGTTAATGTTCAAACAGGGGCATGTACCTGCCCGACTGTTCGATCCCCTCCATGACCTGGTCAAGTATGTTCTCCGGTGTGTCATCATAATCTATATCAAGTGGAGCTTTAAACTTCAGCTTCAGGCGTACCCCCCTCCTGATAGGCCGGCAAAGCTTCTCCCGGTGGAATGCCCTCGCAAATCCGTCAATTACAACGGGCACAACAATACATTTCGCCTGCTTGATTATGTGTGCCGTACCCTTTCTTCCAACAGAAAACGGGGTAATGGTGCCCTGAGGAAAGGTTATTACCCAGCCTTCATGTATGGCCTGTGCAACCTTACCCTGGTCCTTCACAACCTGTTCCATCGAAATTGCGCCGCGCTGCAGGGCCTGCTCGCCTCTTCTCCATGTCCTGGTAACAGTGACTGCGCCTGCCCATTCAATGAGCCTCAGCATGATCCCCTTTTTGCGGGCAGTTTCTATTGCCACAATATAATAACAGTTGCCTGTTTTTGCTTTCCAGAACCAGTGCATGAATGGCTGCCTTACGCGGTTAAATTCAGTCATGAGGGCAATACCCTCCATGTAAAAGGTCTGGTGGTTTGACACGAAAAGGACATTGTTGTGCGGAAGATTTTTCAGAATGTCGCGGCCTTCAACTTCAAGCCTGTTAAAAAACCGCAAAAAAAATATCCCGATAATATGATGGATCGGAGTATGCATTAAAAGTTCCTTAAAAAAAACCGGAATATTATTTACATCCCTTTTCATTACTCACCCCTGAAAAAATCCGCCTGGTATATATGAACTTATACCTCCAGCCCGCATAAGTCAAATTTATGTATGTGAGCCTTGTTCCGGGCCGAAGAGAGACCGGAGTTAACACTTTACTTTACTGCAGGAATTGAAATTTGTGAGCCATGGCTCTGAAATATCGCGGAAAAACAATCAGCCTCCCGGCGTCACCCTGAAGACAAAGTTACCGGTAAAGGACGCGTGTACACGGACATTGTCCCCCTCGTTGAACTGATTGTATAATTCAGATGAAACAACAAGTTCCCTGCCGTCTACATGGTAGAAGTATGTATGGTTTTCATAAGGTTTTCCACCTTCGTTATCACGCACGTACTCCACCCTGTCGGTCTTCTTGTCAAGTATACCGTAGTAGACATTTTTCTTGCCGCTGGCAAGGTATGTTTTCATGAGGGATGACTGGACCAGGTACCATCCTGCTGCGAGAATAACAAATATGCCGCAGCCAATCATGGGCATCCATGAGTGCATGAACCTTGATGTGACTATTCCCGCAGTAATGAGCACTGCAAGCCCGATAAAGAAGGCCGGCCCTGGATTCTTAAACATCCCTTTTATTATTCGTATATCCTCCGGCTCAAGCAGTTCGACAGTTTGCATAGTATTTCCCCTTAGTAATCACCGGTCTTCAGTGAAACAGAATAGTCCTGGTTGACCGTAAACCTGTACTCCTTCACATAATCCGGTTCAACACCATGTTCTTTTGTAAAGGCTTTCTCCAGAACTTTTGCCACATCGCCACCCGGGTAAGCGGCCATTTCAAGATAAACCGGAATACCAATCAAATCGTTGAACTCAATTGTGTATTTATAAAGCGTGTAGTATGAAGTCGTGTTGCGGACCCTTCTCCCTGTCTCCTCTGAATGGAACTCCTGCTCCTGGCTCTTGAAACGGAGAATGACCCTTCCCCTCACAGTATCTCCAGGTGACACCTTCTGAAGCAGCGCACTTCTCAGTTTCTGCTGCTCAACAGAAAAGAGTTCCTGGTAGCGGTGATTCAGCACCCTGGACCATATTATGCCAACAAGGGTAATGGCCAGGAACACTGAAAGCAGTATTATTCCGGCTTTCCAGAATGGCATGCCTGCAAGTTCCCTGAAACGTTCAGCAATGACAGGATGTTCCAGCTTGACCCTCAGTCCGTTGTAATCCCTGAATGACTGTGCCAGGAGGAAGAGACAGATATAGACCGTGGGAAGACCGGCAAGCAGGAGAAAGAGGGGACCACTACTTCCCGCTATACCAAACTGCGACGCGTCCTCGTAATATTCCTGCGAAGGGGGTTTGAATATAACAACAGTTTCAAAAGTCCCGGTAAATTCCCTGGCCTCAGAAGGTCCTCCCCAGAAATAGTAATCCACGTAACGCCCCTCAGAAGGCGCGTAGAGCATGGTATGGAGCCCGGGCGTTGAATATCCCATGAGTCCGCCAGCATGGTACCTATCCATTTCATATAACTTTTTCGGGAATTCCAGGTAACTGAGAAACAGCACCAGCAGGCACAGGTACATAAAAAATCCCAGGAAGGCAGCCACGCGATGGAGCACGGGTACAGAAGAGTCGAAACGAAAGGCCATTGCAACAGCTGAGAACATGTTGACACCCGAAAGCCTGCCGAAGAACTTTAACAGGTAGTAGCTGCTCACAGGCAGAAGAAGAAGTAAGACAAGTATCCTGAACTTGTAGTATGTCACGTCATTTACCTCCATCCGGGGCCTGCACGCCACAAGTCTAATTTACCCTGATTGCCGCAAAAAGCAACTTAAACTTTGATATGCAATACTCCCGGAATGAAGCGATTGGTGAAATACTTTATTCTAATTATCAGGTTATAGCCAGCCGTTCTTCCTGGCTTCGAAACTCAACTGGTCCCTGAACTGCGGGTGAGCAATGCCGATAAGTGACTTCGCCCTCTCCTTAATAGTCCGGAGCTTCAGGTTGGCCACACCATATTCAGTAATAACATACTCAATCAGGGTACGGGGAGTTGTGACGACTGTTCCAGCAGGGAGCGTGGGGAGGATTTTACTTTTCAGGTTCCCCTCTTTATCGGTATAGGTGGAGTTCAGGGAGAGGATACTCTTGCCACCCCTTGACTTTCTCGCACCAAGGATAAAATCGAGCTGCCCGCCCGTTGCGCTGTACTGTTTTACGCCAATTGACTCTGAAGCAGCCTGGCCGGTGAGATCCATCATGAGCGTATTGTTGATTGATACCAGGTTATCATTCTGACCTATTATATCGGGATTATTGACCCAGCCCACCTCCCTGAATATAAAATTCTCATTATTGTGCAGGTCATCATAAAATTTCCTCGTACCCACTGCAAATGCACCCACGACCTTTCCGGGCATGAAATTTTTCTTCCTGCCGTTGACTACGCCGGATTTAACAAGTTCTGTCACAGAGGGTGTTATGACCTCTGCATGCATGCCAAGGTCGTTCTTGTCGTGGAGCAGGTAGCCCACAGCATTCGCGAGCCCTCCCAGCCCTATCTGGATGCATGAACCGTCGGGCACCAGATCTGCTATGTACTTCGCGATCTGCCTCTCCTCGTCCATGATCGGAATATCGGGAAGCTCAAAGATCGGGAAGTCATTTTCAACAATAATATCAACATCCGAAACATGTATCTTGAAATCCTCGCTGTTGAGCCTGGGGGCATGCCGGTTTACCTCAACAATTATCGTATCGGCGGGCTTGACCATCTCCTCGTTTGGAAGGAATGAACCAAAACATGACCTGTTCATGTAGCCGTTTTCATCAGGCGGAGTTGCAACAAAGGCAACGCGTTTGCATTTTGCATAGAGTGCTGCCGCAGGAATATCGCTCAGGTGCATGGGCTTGTACTGTGCCACTCCCCATTCCATGCATATCCTTTCCATTGGACCGACGAACATTGTCTCGATCTGGAAGTTGTCCCTGTTCTCCGCCTTCATGTAGTCGTAAAGGCCCATGGCGTATCCCTGTGAAATGGTTATGCCTGTCAGCTCCTTCGCGCTTGCCCTCTTGCCCAGAGCCGTGGCGAATGCCGTGGGGATACCCGTGCCCCCTCCCAAAAACACGCTTTCACCTGACTGCACGACACCTGCCGCCTCCTCCGCTGTCCTGAGCTTGGCAGCATACTCCTCCTGCCATGTGTTATAGTGCTGAGTCCTTCTTTCCCTGATCAGTGCCATTCCTGACATAAAAAATCCTCCTTAGATCTGCCGCATGACCGTTAAAATTATTCCTTGAATGTCAGGCGGTTACATATCAATAACATAGGATAGATTATTATGATGCGCAATTCTCAGAATGGGGATATTCATGTGAATATATCTGTATTTTGATATAGTACTGATGCGGCAGGCCCTGTGGTGAAAAATCACCTTTTGAGGTATGATTTATGGACTGCACCTCTCATGAAAAAGTACATGACCGGACTCTTTCAGTGCAGGTTTTACGAAGTGTATCAGCAAAAACTCATAATTATTTTTTTGCAGCAGCTATATATGATACCGTCAGTATCTTTCAACGAGTACATTATCCCTGAAAATTCCCCTGACAGTGCGGGAATCAGGCCAGGTTATTTCTCCTTCTCCATTGCGTTTACCATTCTTCCACTGGCCGTTATATTTCACGCCGTCAGACCAGACATATGTCCCGGCGCCATCCATCCTGCCGTTCTTCCATTCACCGGTATAGGTATCTCCGTTTGCCCACTGGTACCGGCCTGAACCGTTCTTCATGTTCCGTAAATAATTCCCGGTAAATACATCTCCGTTTTTGTAGATGAATATGCCCTGCCCATTGCGGGTGTTGGATTCATATTCCCCTTCATGCCTGTCACCATTGGGCCACTGCATAATCCCATTACCGCTGATGATGCCGTTTTTGAAGTACCCTGAATAAACCTCGCCTCCGGGGAACCTCATGACTCCGTAACCGTTTATGCAGTCCCCTTCAATGCAGTTGTCATTTTTTTTATCACCCGATGCGGAGTCAGACGACTTTTTGTCAATGACCCCGTCCTTAATGTCCCGTCTTTCGGCATCACGGTCTTCGACTGCTACGTCTTTTGTATCAAGCTTCTTTATATCGTCGCCTGAAGTGTCCCTGTTGCTCACCCTGTCGCCCGTACTTCCGGTATTGTCATCCCTTCCTGTGGAATCTTTCGCGTCAGATGCATCGTCACTCCCGGTGTCCTCTGTATTGTCGCCATCTCTACGACGGGTATTGTCTGCGATCTTACGGTTATCACCTGCACCGCTCTTTTTAACATAGGCATATATATCGGCAGAAACAGAATCCGCAGCTTTAAAAAGAGTGGAATCGACAGGTGAATCTGTGTCTATTTTCTTAGCTACACCATCCGCTGAAACGCTGTAGATCTCCATGTGAATGGAAATCTTTTTATTCTTTTGATTCAGCATGTAACTGCCTGCGATTACCATGTCAGCCCCGGTCGCTTCAGCTACCAATTTATAATTCTCCATGGCGCCGCCTGGTGCAAGTACGGGTTTATCATCGTGCCTGACAACAACCATGGCAGGGGCTTTACCCTGTTTTTTTAAAATTTCCTGCAGCGAGTCATATATGGCAACAGGAAGGCTGCGGCCGACCCAGGCATAGTTCTCATCACCTGTTTTATTAATAAAGTTAAGGATAACAAGGTTAATGGCCCTTTTCTCCTGTGCACTCACACCGGCATGACCGGCAACTGATAAGATGATGAATAAACTGATTGCCCGTTTCATTTATTTTTATACCTGGTAATTTCCTGAATTTCCGATGCCTTTACTTTTATGCGTCTGTCCGCCATTATTATCTCAACGATTTCACCCTTCTGGCTGAAGGTACCTGTGTATTCGCTGCCGTCTTTCATCTTAATCAGGGAGATTATGCCTTCATCTTTTTTTTCAGGTGCAGTGCGGCTGCCGGATTTATCCTCACTCTTCGCGTCAGGTTTTATTTTTGCCTCTCCTGAAGAGAAGTCCAGGTCTTCTGCAACTTTATCCTGCAGGCTTAAATCTCCTGAAGTATCATCAACCATGCCTATGCGATTATACACGTTCATATCATCTTTGGTCATGTCATTTATAGCCGCGGGATCAGACAGCCCGTCCTTTGTCGAGATGATGTATTCTCCGGCCTGGAGAATTACCTCTTTCCCTTTGCCCGCTCCTGTAAGCTGCGTGACACCGAGAACTCCCTCAGCAAGGTCAACCCTCGTGGTTCCTTTATCCTCGCTGACCTGGAAGACAGTCCCCCTGACCGCAGCGACCATGGTCGATGTGCTGACAGAATATTCAGTACCCTTTTTGACCACCTTGTTGAAAGCGGTCCCCTTATCGACAGCCAGGCCCACCCTGTCATTCTCATTTCCGTTTAGAGCTATGCTCACAGCTTCATCAATTTTTAAAACAGTGTCGGATTTCAGGGTAACAACAGCGGACTGTGAAAACTGTATAACCACGATCGATTTGCTGCCGGTGGATATTACATCCCCCTTAACTATCTCTGATCCGGAAACTCCCTTTTTATCATTTACCTTTACATCTCCCGCAGTAAATGTAATAAGCCCATGGAGTTCCGAGATCCGCTCCTTCGCCTTATTACAGCTCTGAAAATTAAATGCAACGATTAAAAGAAAGATAATTGTGATTCGTGATTTCATAAATGCCCGCCTGGTATGGATGTTATACTCAACATATATATAAATGACAGATAAAATTCAAGCTATAAATACACGGGTGTTTTTACCGTTCAGAAAGCCCCGAATGCTCCACGATTTCCCTGACCCTGTGTTCCCACTCTATGGCCATGATATGAATGCCGTGTACCCCCTCAATGGCACGGAGTTCGTGGATTATTTCACAGCAAAGCTTTATCCCTTCACCGGCCACGTTTTCTTTCGGTACCCCTTTGAGCCTGTCGATCATCCGCTGCGGCACAACAACTCCGGGAACATGCTCGTTGAGATACGATGCCATTACAGCGGACTTCAGCGGCATGACACCGGCGAGTATATGGGCCCTTTCATGGAGCCCCATGTCAACGGCCTTTTTCATGAACGCCCTGAACGCTTCAACGTCATAGACGCACTGTGTCTGTATAAACTGCGCCCCTGCATCGATCTTCTTTTTGAGGCGCAGGGGGCGGAAGTCAACCGGTTCGGCGAATGGATTACACGCGGCACCGATGAAAATATCGGGTACGCCTTTAAGCTGGTTATCGCTGTGAAGGATTCTGCCTTCGCTGCACATGCGCCGCGCTGTGTATACAAGCTGTATTGAATCAATATCGTTTACGCCGCGGCTGCCGGGCTGGTCACCAAAAGACTGATGGTCGCCGCTCAGGCAGAGAACATTGCGTATCCCCAGCGCGGCAGCACCAAGGAGGTCGCTCTGGAGCCCTATGCGGTTCCGGTCACGGACTGTCATCTGCATTACAGGCTCAACGCCCTCTGCGCTGCAGATTACTGACGCGGCCATGCTGGACATTCGCACGATAGCAGTCTGGTTGTCTGTGATATTCACAGCGTCCACGACGCCCCTGAGCATTGAGGCCTTTTCACGCACAGCTTCAGGGTCAGAGCCGCGCGGAGGCCCCAGTTCACCGGTCACTACAAACTGTCCTGCCAGAAGTTTATCTTTGAGAGTCATGGTCATTTTACTCCGGTGCCCCACTGGAACTTTTCAGGAGCCTGGCCCTGCCACAGAACAGGTTCACTGAAAGCGAGAAGTTCATGGGCCCTCCCCTGGGATGTCATGCGTTCGATGATCGCGCACCATGCGCATTCCCTGCCTCCGCCGGTCTCGCACATCCCCTTCTCCGATCCGCCGCATGGGCCGTTCTGCAGTCCCTTGGCGCAGCGTGTTACCGGGCATATACCTGCGGTGCTCCCGAGCCTGCAGTTTCCGCACGACCTGCACCTTTCGATGAATATGTTGCGCTCATGGGAGGTGCCCAGGAACATGGTGTTAAGCCCCGGATATACAGCGATGCCTGTATAGCTCTCTGCTATGAGCTGTACCCCCGCGCCGCATCCCAGGGAAAGCACGGCATCGACGTCTTTTATGCTGCGGCCAAGTTCGGCAACGAACTCATCGTCGCACTGCCTCTCTATGGTAACTGTTTTTATCTTCATGGCAGTATCAGCACGAAGCTTTGCAGCAACAGCCTCTGTCTCCCGGAGCCCGCCGGTATGGCAAAGCGAGGTGCACCCTCCGCACCCGGCAACGAGCACGCATTTCCTGCCGCTGAGTAAGGCCCGTATTTCATCATATGGTTTAAAACCTGCAACAAGCATGTTTATTTCTCCTTACCTGAATGGCAACCCGCGCACATCACCGGGCCTGTACTGATGCTGGTTTCTGCCATCTTCTCATGACAGCCCATGCAGAGATGGTGGTATGCCCTTTCCAGTTCACGTTCTCCGGTGTGGCATGAAGCGCATGACACTCCCGAAGAACCGACCTTCAGTTCATCTACCCTGATAATATTCTCTTTATTTTTGTACCTGTGGTGACAGCTGAAACAGCCAATGCCCCATGCGTAATGACGCTCATGGGGGAATATCACAACAGCACGTGAATGCTTTTTAAAAACCGGGGATCCTGAAAGCTCCAGAAGCTTTTCCGTTCCATACAAAGCCCCTGCTACCATGAGCACGGCAGCGAGCAGAAGAACAGCGCGTCCCTTACCCATTGTCATCACTCGTCCCGTCAATATTCTGGCTGCGGCAGATGGCCCTGCACCATGCCAGCATCGCCGAAAGGTCTATGCCCATGGGGCAATAACACTGACGGCAGAGGGCGCACTGCCCCCAGAGGAGCCCGGCCATTGACTCAAGTTCACGACGGCTTACCCGCCCGTTTTTACTGAAAAGCCTGCCTATTGTTTTGCGCACCTTGTATGAGGGCACCGCCCTGCGGTCATGCGTTTCTTTATAAAAAAAACAGCTCTCAGCGCACATGCCGCATGACGCGCAGGCGACGAGCATCTCGCGCATGTAGCTCTTCTCTTTGAGCATATCCTTTATAACTTCACGGTCAACATGGTTCATGCGGCTGTCCTGCTTCTCTGCAAAGGTGCAGCGATACGCCCTGCTGCAAAAAATATCATGTGCCCCAGCCTGGTCCAGCCTATGGCCACAAGGAGCAGGTGTGCGCCCGCGCAGTGTACAAGCATGATTATTTCATAAGGCCCTATAATCATCCTGGCCATGAACCCTGTAACGAAAGGTATCATGACACAGGCCATGGCTGCATAGTCCCTCCATGATGAAACAGCAAGCACATGGCGCACGAATGTCCTACGCAGAAGAAGGATTGCGCCTGCAGCAATTGCCGCCATTGTACACGCGGAGGTTAAAAGCGGGCTGATCCGGGGAGGCATCACGTTCCAGGCATTGTCAATAAGTATCCAGTGGGCCGCAGCTGTCAGGGGTGCCGCAAATATTGCGGCGTGGAAGATGGTACTGGTTACTGCCAGTGCCATGCCGCGCCTGCGCATGGTCAGTGCCGGTTGCGGGAAATCCCCCTGAACAGAGCCTGCACTGACCACGCAGCCCCCCTGTTGAACCGCCGGAAACCTGAGCCCGGCATCCCGTCCCGAGAAAATAATCATTGCCTTGCGCAAAAGTCCTGTTATACAGAGAGGCACGGTGATATACAGGCAGGGGCCTGCAAGCAAATCATAAAGTAGGGATATTATGTCCATTCCTGCATTAAACTTAAGCGTTCTGTCAGATGTCAAATATTTTTATTATGAACAGATCACTCAGACACCAGGCATGAGCGACCACCTGATTATCCATCTTCCTGTATCAGGGTTGCTCTCAAGACACAATATACCGGCATTCTGAAACCTGAAGACAGGCATGTTGGCATCTCCTGTAACAAGGTAAGAAGTGAGCCTTGACATGAATGGCAGGTGTCCCACAATCATTGAGTCGTCATCCGCGATCCCCGCCGCAAATGTTACCACATCGTCGCTGGGATTCATCCCGCTCTGCTCACTGATTCCACCGCTGCTTCCTGTTATCTGCTGAAAAATCTCAGCAGTCTGAAACGCCCTTTTTTTGCCGCTCTGTTTTATTGCAGAAATTCTGACTTTAAAGGCTTTTGCTCTTTCGGCAATAGCTTTTACCTCGATGATTCCATCCTCAGTAAGGCTGCGTTCAGGATCAATATCTTCGGAAAAACATTTACCGTGCTGTACAAGGTAAATAGACATGACATTCCTCCTCATGCTAAACATAATGTCTAAACATCAGACTTGTTTCTTTTTTATCATTTTTACCGGGTGCAGGTGAGAAGCCCCTGCTGAAAAGCCCCCTTCAAGCTTCATGAAGGTTTCAAACGCCAGTTTGGAAACAAGTCTGATTTATTCATTTCTTTGCCAATAGACATAGAGTGTTGTAATTTTAAATTTCACACTAAATACACCAAAATGAATCAACATTGATATTAAGTTGTGTATTTTTTTAAAAACCCTTGATAATCTGTTCTATATTTTTTAACATGATTCCAGTAATAATTCCTGAAAATATATTTTAGTGTAAAAAATTTATATTCACCCGCCGCCTTCGTCTGCTGGTGTAATAGAGTTTTATTTACTTTAAAAAGTTAAGGAATAAATACTGACATTTTTCTGTAATTTATACCGGCGGGTTAATGACTGTGTACAATAATAATGAAACCGGAATGTCTTCAGTGGGGACCGGATCAGGCACAATCCTCATAGTTGAAGATGAAGAACTCGTAATGCTCTCATCAAAAATCATGCTTGAAAAATGCGGCTACAGGGTACTGACCGCATCCGACGGCAACAATGCCTTATTACGGTTCAGAGAAAATATTGATGCCATTGATCTTGTTCTTATCGATTTATTTATGCCCGGATTATCAGGTGAACAGGTGGTGGAGTTCATGATAATGCTGAAGCCAGGACTCAGGGTAATCTACGCGTCCGGGTACAGCATGGATGAAGCCTGGCTGAATTCCGCGGCTGAGAAGGGATATTTTTTTATCATGAAACCCTATGTGATCTCTGAACTATCGTCCCTTCTTAATGCTGCACTCCCAGCAAACCGTTAATGACCCCGCACTTCAGGTGTTTCAGTTTCAGAATACATAATGAATCCGGTTACTGACTTCATCCCGGCCCTGCATAACCTGCCAGTGGCAGGGATGATCCCCGTCACTGGCCAGTTACCGTTCAGAACACAAGCTTCCCGGAGAGATAGACCATATCGTAAGCATCGAACTGCCCGATCTCGCTATCATGGTCCCCCTCAATTATCCATGTCCCCAGTGCAAGCTCAAGGCTGTCCGATGGTTTAACCATGACTTCGGCATTGCCGTAAACGCTCACGTCACCGATATTATATGCGCCCCTTGTCGAGATGCACAGGTTCCTGTTAAACATGAAATACTTCAGGCTCCACAGCACATGGAGCACATGCCCCTTCTGTTCCATGGAATTCTCGCTGTCAATTATGATCCTGTGGTTAAGCTGAAGGTTAAAGTAAAGATCATCAATGATAAAGCTGTGGTCATCAAAACCTGCCGTGTACATGACACAATCCTTCTCAACGGAGCCTGTGCCTCCGGAGAGTATATCCTGCCCCATTGGAGTCGAGGCAACGTCACCGCTTGAGGAATCGCTATCGTAATAAAAGTACTTTCCGCGCTCAAAATAGGCGGCCTCACCACGCAGTGTCATCCCCAAAAAAAGCGCCCTCTGGAAGTCAAACCCGAACATCTGTATCTTCTTATACTCCGGGGTAGTATCGACCATGAAGGTTGAAGGATTAAATTTCATGACATAAACGGGTATGTGGTCATAGCCATAGAAGTAGCTGGCGTGCATGTCGATGTCAAAAAGCATGAACCCCGCGCGGCATGCATAGCTGTTCTCTGAATTTTCATGTTCAGGATTTTCCGGATCGTTTATGTTGAAAAAAGGGTTCTCCCTCATCTTCAGCAGCTGCCTGGTGGTAAACTCAGATGAGGCGATCTCAGAAGGCCTTGATTCAGGCACCATAACTCCCTCAAAAAAAATATTCTCGTTAACATAAACGGACACAGATCCGCTGTAGACACTGATCTTCCTGGGCTGCATTAACGTGAAGTAGATATTGGACATATCCTGCGGATTAATTATGTCAGTAGGTTTTTCATCATCAGCATTGCCCCATGTATAGATAATCCTGCCAAGTTTGAAATTGATGCTGTCTATGTAGTTCTCGAAGTTCAGGTCATGGCTGATGTATCCCTCGTAGAGAAACACCCGCTGCGGGCCGGTATCGTCACTGCGCAGGTAATTTGTGCCGTCATCTTCCGGCCTTATCGTGTCATCCTCGGCGCGGAGCACGGCATGCAGTATGGTGTCACCAAAATTTTCATCAAGGTTCAGGTCTGCCCTGATCAGGTTGCGGTAAATATCGCCTTCATGCACGCCGCTCTGGTTTATGAACTCCAGGTTGCCGCTGATCCCCAGTGCAGTCTCTGCATGCGCAGGCAGAATAGCCGCACATGCAGAAAAGAAAATTACTGCCAGCAGTTTTGTTAAGGGCTTCATCTTATTCCTCTGCCCACTTTGAGTTCATCTTGTTCTTGTTGAAGTACCCCCTGCTCACCTTTTTCTCGCTGGCCTCGTACACGCCTATAGCTGTCTGATGTTTTTTCTCCACGTCGACAATTTCAATGTAATAGGGTATGTTTATGTTTGTGCCTATCTTTTTAATCTGCCCGGCCTTCATGGTCTTGATTACCCTGCCCGATGTGCCGTATGACTGAACGCTTACCGGTATCATGGTGGCCTTGTCAATTATGACGATGTGTTTGCTGAATTTCGACTTTTTACTTTTTGGCGTACGCTCAATTGTGTAACAGTCGTAATCGTTGTACTTCTGGTCATCGAGCCTTTTGTATGAGTAATCGGAAATCTTCGATCCGCCCATATCCTCGTTGCTGAAATCAGTATCAACGAAGTTGTTCTCCCTGTCAGAACCTTCAATCTGCCTGGGGCTCCCTACAGATGGAAGATAGAGATATTGAAGGTTATCCTTTCCTGAACGTTCTATGGTAAGCATGGTTGTACCGCTGTACGAAGAGTCGATGAACCTCACGAGCCCCTTTTTCAGTCCGCCATCCTCAACTGCGATGAGCATAATCTTGCGTGTCTCTGAAGCGCCGCTTTCAAGGTTCTTCAGCACAAGGTTTGCCTTTATCACAACCCCCTTGCTTGACCTGTTGGCATCAAGCACCTTCTGCGCAATCTGTTCACCGGTCAGGCTGTCCTGGCCGTTACCTGCCGCCGCCAGTCCAACCAGCACAGCCGCGATTACCGGAATGATCTGTTTTTTCATAAAGTCCTCCATTAAAAATTTATTTTATTTTACCGGCTTTTTTCTTTTCAAAATGATTGAGCACCTTGAACGCTGCCGGGATTATTATGATCGCTGCAAAACCGGTCGTGGTTACAGTAAATGCGATGAGGCCGCCGCACTGCTGTACAACCGGGAACTTTGAAAAGAGCAGCACCATGAACCCTGCCATTACCGATACCACGTTTGACAGCACAGCCCTTCCGGTGCCCTCGTAGGTCGCCCTGATGGCCATGTCAACATCGCCTGTCAGGGCGAGTGAATTCCTGTACTGGTTGATAAAATGGATCGAATAGTCTATCCCCATACCTATTGAAACAGAGGCGACAAGGGCAGTGGCTGCGTTGAGAGGTATATGCAGAAATCCCATGATGCCGAAATTCATGGCAATACCGACAGAAAGCGGCACCAGTGAAACAAGGGTGAGTTTCATTTTCCTGAATATGAGGAACATGAGTATAGCCACTACAAGAAGTGAAGAACCCAGGCTGGAAAGCTGGCCCTGGAAAACAAGCATGTTCGCCTCTATCATCAGGTCCATGAAACCGCTGGGGATTACTTTGACACCGTTTTTCTCAGAAAAATCAGCACCGAAATAGTTCTCAGCATATTCCCTTACGAGTTTCTGCTCAGCCATTGTCCCGTGCTTCATCGTAAGGTGTATGCGCAGCTTGTCCATCCCCTTGGACATGATGTCATCAAGGTCGCCTGAATAAAGCAGCAGGTATTCCCTTGCCATCTGTTCGGTTTCAGGCAACCTGAAAAATTCATCTTTCCCGCCGTGCATCTCACGGTTCATTTTTTTAAGAAAATCAGTGACCGCCAGGGTTTTACCGACCTCGGGAAACTTTACCGGAACATCCTTCTGGAAGCTTTCAATTTTTGAAAGAACCTCCGGTGTAATGACAGACTTCCCCTCCGCGGCCTCAATGTTGATGTTCAGCACCTGCGTGCCTGCGAGCTTTTCGTTGATAACATTATTGGCAACCTTCACATCTGAGCCGGCCTTGAAGAAATCCATGGAATCCATGTTCAGCTCAACTGATTTCATACCATAGACCGAGACGCAGATAATTGCAACAGCGCACACGATTACCGCAACAGGGTGTCTGCCCGGATGCCTTTCAATAAAAGAGAGAAACCTGCTGCTCATATCCCCTTTCCCGTCTTCCGGATTAACGAATTTCAGAAACGGCTTTTTATCTTTTCTAAGCAGCAGAAAAGCAGGTATCATTGTTACTGTAATAACAAGGGAATAGAATACGCCGATGGCAGTTATAATACCATAATTTTTAATATGGGTCATGTCAGAAGTGACCAGTGAACCGAAACCTACAACCGTTGTTATGGCAGCCATGATTATTCCCAGGCCGCTGACCCTCATGCTCTCCATGGAGGACTCGTACCTGTCATCCTCCTTACTCATGAAATAGTGCGTCATGAAGTGTATCCCGTATGCGCTGGCAACAGCAGTAAGCACTGTGGGCACCGTGATGCTCACCATGCTCATGGGGATTCCAAGGAGTGTCATGGTACCCACAGTCCAGATAACTGAAACTACCATGGCAATCATGGGGAACACAACACCCTCGTAATGCCTGAAAAGCAGTATCAGGATAATTACCATTACAAGCAGTACAAAAGGGAGGAGCACTTTAAGGTCATCGCCCATGGATGCGCTCACCTGATCTGCAACTACCGGTTCACCCGCAAGGTAAACCTTCAGGCCTTCACGGGGATTATCCCTGATGATCCTGTCAATGGCAACTATAAACTTCTGTCGCAGGTTGATGTCTATGGAATTCATCCTTACAGACATGCCTGTGAGTGTTTCATCATCAGAGAAGAGAAGGTCTTTGTACAAAACCCAGCTTTTGATTTTCTCCTTCATTTCAGCTATGGAGGCTTCGTTTATCTTCTCCCTGTCTATGAGCTTTTCAACGGAGAACCTGTCCCCTTCACCCTTTATGTAGTCCGTGTTGAGAACAGACTTGATTTCATAGACCGGGAACCTGTACAGCTGAAGCAGCCTTTCAACCGATACACCCCTGACCCTGCGTGAAACTTTGCTGGAAAATTCCCGGTCCCAGCCCATCTCCATGCTCATGCGCTCAGGGTTGGCGAAGAATTCTTTAAGGGCATCCTTCCCGTAGACCTCGTTGCGGTTCACCGCCTCTATGATTTTTGCGGACTCTTCTGTTGTCAGGTCAAGTTCCCTGGAAATGCAGTTGTCAGGAAAGTTCCAGTTGAGCTTCTCGATCTCACCCTGGAGCCACTGCATGTAGTCCAGGGTCTGCATTGAAAAAGCATTCTTTGACTCGATGCCGATTATTATCATTTCACTTGAGCCGAAGATGGCATCGAATTTGTCATGGTTTAGCCTGTGGGGATGGTCTACAGCCAGGAAGTTCTTGATATCGTTATCAAACTTCACAAAGGGCACTGCAATGGCAAAGAGCAGCGTTATGATTATACCCGCGGCAGCCAGGAGCAGCGGCCTCCTGTAAATCACCGGAAAAAATTCAATCAGCTTTTTCATAGGTTCTCCTTGGATTTAATTTTGTACTGTTACTTTTTTTCACCTGTAATCGTCCCCCGGTACATGCAGCGCAGGGCAAGTCCGACCTTCTCCGCGGCTTCGGACTGTGAACTGCTGTACTTGATAAAATGTATGAGTATTGCCTGGAATGTCTGGTAAATGAAATCAGGAGTAATATCGCCAATGAGGTTGCCGCTGTCTATACCCGATTGCAGAAAGTCACGCATCTGGCTGAAAAAAATCCGGTTTTCGCGGACAAACTGTTCTTCTATGGCAGGGTATTCCCTGAAAATGTCACCGTTGTTGTTTATAAGGTTTCTGTTGAGGAGTTCAGGTATGGCAGCGATTATCTTTTCAAGAGATGTTCTGAAATCCCCCCCTGACTGAAGAACATCAAAGATGTAGTCCCTGGATTCATATATTTTTTCAAAAACAACGTCATGAACGAGCTGCTCCTTGGATTCGATGATCTTATACAATGTGCGCTTCGTGATGCCCGCGGCCCCGGCAAGGTCATTCATGTTCCACCCCTTTATACCGTAACGACCGATAAAAGCCTCTGCGCATTTATAAACCCGTTCTTTGTGTGCTTTATTTGATGTTTTCATAAGTATACCATATAAACAAATATAGTTTACTTAGTTCAAAAGGCAATACATTTTTTAGAGATATGTCAAATTAATTGAAAATTGAGGGATTTTTTATTTCGTTGATTTATTGAAGAAGATATTTCAGTGGGATTTGCAAATATCTGACCGGTACAAGACTCAGGTCACTGGAGTAATGGCAGGTTGCCGTTTATTTATACCCGAACTCTATGTACTCACCGGCCTTCTGAAGCCGTTTACCCACAGCGCCAAGGTCATACATGGACCTGATGCGTCTATCCCTGCGCAGCCTGATTATAAGGTCAACAGTAACATGCCCCAGGCCCGGAACCCTCAGGAGTTCGTACCTGTCAGCCCTGTTAATGTTGACGGGATAAAATTCAGGATGGCGCTTTGCCCATGCCTCCTTTGGGTCAATATCAAGGTAGAGGTTTTCTGATGCATCCATGGGGATTTCAGTTCCGGTGAACCCGTATTTTCGCAGAAGGAAGTCTGTCTGATAGAGCCTGTGTTCACGGGTAAGCATCTGTTCATTTGTAAGCAGTGAGTTTTCCCCGGGCAGACTGCTCTCTCCTGCACCGCGCTGGTAGGCGCTGAAGTATACGCGCGATAGATCAAGCCTTTTGTAAAGGCCCCAGGTGTACTTTACTATCTCGCTGTCTGTCTCGCCCGATGCGCCCACAACAAACTGGGTTGTCTGTTTGACCCTGCTGAACTCGCCTCCTTTCGCTGTGAGGCTGCTTATGAGTTTTATGGGCCTGATGACGTCATCCATGTAGTCCTTGGCGTCTGTAAGCAGCCTGAAGTGCTTCTCGCCTGGACTTTCAATGTTCACAGAAACTGCGCTTGCCAGAGAAACAGTCTCCTCCACTGCTGCATCAGACGCTCCCGGTATAACTTTTAGATGCATGTATCCCCTGAACTGCTCCTTTCTGCGGAGTATTGCAGCAACATCATTTATGGTCTGCATGGTCCTGTCCGGGGTTCCGGTAACGCCGCTTGTGAGAAAAAGTCCCGACACAATCCCGGCATTATAATAATGCAGGAAAGACCTGACGATCTCATCTTTTGTAAGTGTACATCTGCGGCTGTCATTGCCTGCGCGCAGCGGGCAGTATTTGCAGTCATTCGTGCATGAGTTAGATACAAGTGTACGGAAAAGAAATGTATGCCTTCCATCGGGGAGAACAACAGGGTAGATCCACCTGTTGTCCCCGGAGCGTTTTCTCTGCTCTTCAGGATTCTTGGTGCCGCATGCGCAGGCAAGGTCATACTGCGAATCCTGCGAAAGGATCTGCAGCTTTTCCTGTGTGTCGGGCTTTTTGTGAATACTTATCATGCGGCAAGCATACGCATGTTTAGCACAAACGCAAGCAAAAAAATATTTTGCCGGCTCTGCTGTCTACTGTTTGTCTTTATTAATAATTTTCTCCACTTCAGGAAGCAGGGAACTCTTCTCGTAGCTGCTGACGAATGTCAGTTCGAAGGCATATTTCCCTTTCTCCTTTTCCCATGAACGCGTAACAAACATGAGAAATGAAGACTCGTTCTGCAGCATGCGTTCATCTTTTATGGATGAGTTGTAGCATTCGTATATTGGTGACTTTGATATACCCTCTGCATAATACCTCTCATGGAGATTGAGTGTTTCGCTGGTAAATGCCGGGTATACCTTTATCTTTTTCACCGAGAGGTCTGTATTGTTACGGTTCTGTATTACCCTGATAATTTCCACGTTATAATAACCGGTTTCGAAGTCGGGGATACGGCCTGTCTTCTCCCTGGTGTTATAACCCTTAATGGCAATTTTCTCTGTACCTGTGAATGGAACCAACGGCTTTACCTCAATGATGATTTCCGAAGCCGCTACAAGCTGCTGGAGGCTGGCTTCATCAAGAAATACCTGGTTGCCGCTTCCCCGGACCCCTGCCAGGAAAATAAATAATGGCATCATACACAGCTTCAATTTCATTTTATTATCCCCGTCATATAAAATACATGGCAATACAGTAAGCGATGAATATTATTGAAAGCATGACCGCGTTTGCCGCAATGCCGCTGCCAAGATCATCTTTCAGGTTATCTTCACTGTCAGTAATCCATAAAACTGATTTTTCAGTCCCGCCGATGAACATATCCTCACCCTTGCTCCCATGAACGGCAGTCCCGTAAACCTCTACCATGCCGCCTGGCCTTATTATCTTTTCGTAGCCGCGCTTTGCACCCGAATACTCATCAATATCAATACCCTGGTCACGCAGGAACATTACAGCCTTCTCCGTAACGTCGCCGTCATCAATTACACGGAGGTCGGGATTTTCAGCAACCACAATCCTTGCCCCATCAGGCAATACACTTATAGTACCGGTTTTCTCCTCTACGCAAAAAGGGACTCCGTCTTCCGCCGCGTACAGTGTTTTATAGACAGGTTTGTTATATGTTCCATAATTATATTCAAATTTCACTTCATAGTAAACACACGGCACTCCATTCACCGGTGAAACAAGCTGTTGTCCGGATAAAGTGGCTGCTTTGCCTGCCACATGAACAAAGCCGGGACCCATGCTCCCGACAGAAGATAGCGGGGTCTTTGTCACAATTGATTTATCACGCCAGTTGATGAACACCTTGTAACCGAGGTAAGCCACAGGTACGGCAAATATTACTGAAAGAATAAGGTAATCCATTAGTTACTCCTTTTATGTGACAGAGATTTGTATTGTGAGACTATCTCATCTTCATCATGCGCCCTTTGGTGATGAGAATAATATATGCATTGAAACTATTAATATTATACTACAAATTAAGAATACATGAGTTCAAATTTTTCAAGGGGAATCTGTTATTTTTGTAAAATCCCGGAAAGTTTTATCAGAGGCACATCAGCGTTTAAAAAATATTGACAGGTTACACTCGTTTCATTATTAAAACTCTACTTTGATATCACATTTAACAGAAGGTGGATAATATGTCATCAGGCAACAGCTCGGTATTCTCGATTTTCCTTGCGCTTGGCGCGAATTTTCTTATAGCGGTTTCCAAGTTCATTGCCGCGGCCATAACAGGTTCGGGCGCAATGCTTGCTGAGGCTGTTCACTCCTCTGCTGACTGCGGAAACCAGCTGCTGCTCCTCCTGGGGCTTAAGCGTGCCGCAAAACCTGCGGACGAGGACCACCCCCTTGGACATGGCATGGCCATCTACTTCTGGTCATTTATAGTTGCAATAATCCTCTTCTCTCTCGGCGGACTCTTCTCGCTATACGAGGGGATAGAAAAATTCAGGCACCCCCACTCTGTTGAATCACCGGCAATAGCCAT
>CAYTSF010000016.1:32323-33713 GCA_964440335.1 uncultured Leptospirales bacterium | reverse complement strand
ATGAATATTGACATGCTCTGCTTCTCCGGGCACAAGTGCCTCCTGGGGCCTATGGGTACGGGGGGTATATATATTAGAAAGGGTGTTGAGAAATCGATACGTCCGCTTGTATATGGCGGAACCGGCAGCAGGTCCGAGTATGAGTACCAGCCTGAATTCATGCCTGACAGGTATGAATCAGGAACACTTAACGCCATTGGCATTGCCGGACTCGACAAATCTGTTGAATATATAATGCAAACAGGTGTTGATTTTATCAGGAAAAAAGAGATTGATCTTGCGCTGCACCTGGCAGAAGGGCTTCGCGGAATTGACGGCATAGTTGTATATGGACCTTCAGATTCCGCGCATAAAACATCCGTTGTATCGTTCAATGCAAGGAGTACCAGCCCCTCAGAAATGACAATGCGCCTGGATGATGAGTATGGGATTCTTTCGAGGCCGGGGCTTCACTGTGCGCCATCTGCACACCGGACAATAGGTACTTTTCCCGGAGGGACCGTGAGGTTAAGCCCCGGATACTTTAACACGCATGAAGAGGTGGATGCTGTAATCGGCGCTGTTTTACGGATCACAAAATAACACTGACGGAGTGTGCCATGAAATCTGAAATAGATGCAAGGGGGCTTTCATGCCCGCAGCCTGTAATTCTCGCAAAGAATAAAATGAGAGAGTGCGGTGAATTTTCCGTGACTGTTGATAATAAAAATGCCGTGGAGAATCTTTCAAGGCTTGCGGCAGGTTCAGGGTGGAGCGTATTAGTCTCTGCCGCAGGGAATGATTTTATTGTAAATATGAGCGGCAATAAAATTGATGAAAAATCTGCTGAAAAAACGGATGTTTCATGCACTGCTGATTTGTCATTCATTGTTGTGCTATCATCGGACGTAATGGGAAAAGGTGATGATGAACTTGGTGAACTGCTGATGAAGGCATTCTTGCATACCCTTGCCTCATCGGGTGATGTTCCGCAGAAGGTGCTCTTTTACAATTCGGGGATTAAGCTCGCTGCCGAGGGCTCGGATGTACTGGATGACCTGGCAGCGCTTGAAAATGCAGGGAGTGAACTTCTTGTGTGCGGCACCTGTGTGAATTACTTCAACCTTGGCGGTAAGCTCAGGGCCGGAAAAATATCCAACATGTTCGATATACTCGAATCCATGAAAACTACCGTAAGGACAATCAGGCCGTGACTGCAATGACAGGTACAGGATTTATTGTCGCACTTTTTGATTCTGTAAGCCAGGCTATGAAGGCCGAGAAAATACTCAAGGTACAGGGAATCCCCCATAAGATTATCCCGGTACCTAAAGATATAAGTTCTGACTGCGGTGTATGTATCCGTATTGAAAACATTTATGTTGATGGTGTTCAGGCCGCAATTTCAGGA
>CAYTSF010000016.1:21310-32223 GCA_964440335.1 uncultured Leptospirales bacterium | reverse complement strand
ATGTATCCGTATTGAAAACATTTATGTTGATGGTGTTCAGGCCGCAATTTCAGGACAGGTTGATGTGAGGGAGTACAGGCCGCTTGTGAAATAAGAGCCCCATCTGCATGACACTGAATGTTCCGGGCCATGCAGACACGCATACATACACGAAATTAATATAAAATCACTGCTAATCGTTGAACCGGTTCTATGCCTGGTTTTTAGGCTTGACAAAAGATACTCTTAAAAAAATTAATCACGTCAATATCACCGTTTTGTGAAGGATAATTGAATAAAAACGGGGTAGGGTGAGAATTGGCGCTTTCCAGCAGACCATGCTGCCATGGTGGACTCCAGACAGCTCCAGACCGTTTTGCGGCAATTCTGCAATTTAATCAGCATATTGAGGTATTTATGTTTAGTGACAGGTTGTACTGTGGTGAGCTCTCGGTTGATGATAGCGGCAAAGATGTTTCTGTTTCGGGATGGGTTGACAGGAAACGCGATCTGGGAGGAATTATTTTTCTTGAAATACGTGATGTTTCCGGTGTAGTTCAGGCGGTTTTTGATTCATCGGTTTCTGGTGCAATCACTGATACAGCTGATTCTGTGAGAAGCGAGTACGTTGTGCAGGTTAAAGGCAGGGTGCGCAAAAGGTCGGATGACACAATAAATCCCAACATTAAAACCGGCAACATAGAGATACTGGCAGATTCCATTGTTATACTTAACAGATCGCTCGTTCCCCCCTTCTCTATAGATTCCCGTGATTCGATAAATGAAGAGGTGAGGCTTAAATACAGGTTCCTCGACCTGAGGCGTGATGAGATGAAAGAGGCTATGATTCAGCGCCACAGAGTAATGCAGGTCACAAGAAATTTTCTGAGCAATAACAGGTTCATAGAGATAGAGACCCCGGTACTTAACAAATCGACTCCTGAGGGTGCAAGGGACTTCCTTGTGCCGAGCAGGCTTAACCGCGGTGAATTTTACGCGCTGCCCCAGTCTCCGCAGCTTTTCAAGCAGATCCTCATGATATCGGGCTTTGACCGGTACTTCCAGATTGTAAAGTGCTTCAGGGATGAGGACCTGCGCAACGACAGGCAGCCTGAGTTTACCCAGGTTGACATGGAGCTTTCATTCATCACACCCCGCATGATAATGGATATAATCGAGGAGCTTTTAAAGATTATCGTGAAAGAGGTAACGGGCAGGGAGGTGAACTACACCTTCCCTGTTATGTCGTACGATGAAGCAATGAGCAAATACGGCACTGATGCGCCTGACACAAGGGTGGGGCTGGAGATACGCGATTGTACTGATATTTTTGTTAATTCCACATTTAATGTATTTTCATCGGCTCTGTCAGGTGGAGGCGTAATTAAAGGTTTTGCAGTCCAGGATGGCGGCAGGCTTTCCCGGAAGATGACTGATGAATATTCCGAGTACGTGAAAAAGTATGGCGCAAAGGGGTTCCCCATGTTCAAGTATGCTGACGGCAAACTTGAAGGTGGCATAGCCAAGTTCATAACAGAAGAGGAGAAGGTAAAGGTAATCGAAAGGTTCGGGCTGACGGAACCTTCTGTTGTGTTTTTCTCTGTGGACAAAGAAAAGATTGTGACCACAACCCTTGCGGGCATGAGGCTCAAGGTTGCCCGTGACCTTGATATGATAGATAACGATAAACTCAACTTCCTATGGGTGACCGATTTCCCGCTCCTCGAGTACCATGAAGAGGATAAGCGTTATTACGCTGTTCATCACCCATTCACATCACCTCTTCCGGAGCATGCGGCCATGCTTGACAGCCTGACGCCCGAGGTAGCAGGAAAGATGAAAGCCCAGGCCTACGATATTGTGCTGAACGGAGTTGAGATTGGCGGCGGATCGATCAGGATAGCGGACCCTGAACTCCAGGCAAAGATCTTCAGGACAATCGGCATGAGCGATGAAGAGGCCAGGATGAAGTTCTCGTTCCTCCTTGATGCCCTTGAATATGGAGCACCGCCCCATGGCGGCATCGCACTTGGCCTTGACAGGGTAATGATGCTTCTCCTGAAGCGGAATTCCATACGTGAGGTCATGGCCTTCCCTAAAACACAGAAGGGGCAGTGCCTCATGAGCGAGGCCCCTTCCCCGGTGTTTGATGACCAGCTCAATGAGCTTTCAATCAGGGTGGTTAAGAAGTAATGTACCAGCAGACATTCGAGGCTGATGATACATCGCTTTACATGCACATATGCGGATACAAGGACAAAAACCTCAGGCAGATAGAGAAGTTCCTTGGTGTAACCCTGATTCCGCGAGGCAATACGATTATCATCCAGTCTGAGACTGATACTGCGCCGGCGATAAACGTGCTTAACTCCCTGTCAGAATATATTACGGGCAGGGATTCAAAGGCCGAGCTTGACGATTTTGAAGTACGCTATATTATTTCCGCGCAGCAGACCGGGCGCAAGATTAAATCCGAGGACATTAATAGGCTCAAGATATACCTGCCCGATACGGGTAAAACAATTGTCCCGCGCACAGTGAACCAGGCCGCATACATGAGTGCCATCCATAATTCACCGGTGACCTTCGGCATAGGGCCTGCAGGCACAGGGAAGACATACCTGGCTGTAGTCCTGGCAATCCACTATTTCCTGAAAGGGAAGGTCGAAAGGATTGTCCTCACCAGGCCCGCGGTTGAGGCTGGAGAAAACCTGGGGTTCCTCCCCGGAGACCTGATACAGAAGATAAACCCATACCTTCGCCCTCTCTATGATGCGCTTTTTGAACTCCTCTCGTTTGAAAGGGTCACATCGCTGATAGAGAAGGGCTACATTGAAATTGCACCCCTGGCCTACATGCGGGGGCGCACCCTTAACAACGCCTACATAATCCTTGACGAGGCGCAGAACACAACTACCTCGCAGATGAAGATGTTCCTTACCAGGCTCGGTGCGAATTCAAAGTTTGTCATTTCGGGCGACGTAACACAGATTGATCTTGCAAAACCCCGGTATTCGGGTCTTATCCAGTGCCAGAAGATTTTAAAGGGGATAGAGGGGATCGAATTTGTTAACTTCGGCAGGGAGGATATCTCAAGACACCCGGTGGTAGAAAAAATTGTTGCAGCATACGAACAGGCCGGTTATACTGAATAAAACCATATGAAATACATGTTGGACATATCACGGAAGAACTTCAGCAGGTTTTTCATGGATGAAAAAATCCGTTTTTACTATATTTTCATCCTGATACTTGTTCTCGGTTCAACCCTAATACTCTCATACAAAATTACAGATAAGACCTATTCGTATAACATAGGCGATATCGCTGATGCAGACATCCGGATCCAGAAAGACATCTACTTCGTTAAAGATGCAGAAACAGAATCAGAACGCAAACTTGCGGTACAGAGCGCCAAGCTCGTTTTTGACAAGGACCCTGCGGTACTTGAAGAGAACCTGAGGCTTGTCGATTCCCTGTTTGGCAGGGTCATTGAGACCAAGGAGCTGTTCCCCGCGCTGAAACGCGACGATATACTGATTCAGCTCGATGAGCTCAAGGCCAGGCTTCCCCAGTCCATGTACTACAGCGACCAGGTGCTCATAAGGTTCCTCTCTTACGATAATCCGCGTGAACTGAAAAAGGCTGTTACGAAGATCGTTATCTACCTTTACGATTACAAGGGACTGGGCATACTCGACAAAGAGTATGAAAATCCCCTGGGGCTCGATAACAGGGACATCACCGTGAGAAGTGATGATGCAACCGGCGCCAGCGAGGAGGTCTCTGCAATCATAAACGACCTGGTTGTCATTGATAGCGTAAAAACAAGGCTCAACTCTATCTGTTATTCAGTGGCGCCTTATCTCCCGAAAGATATTCTTGAGGCTGTTGCGGTTGTTCTCAGGGCAAACATGAGGCCGAATATATCTTTCAACCAGGACGAAACAAAACGCAGGATTGACGAGAAACTTAAAGATGTAAAACCTGTAACCGGTGTTTTGAAAAAAGGGCAGACCATCGTAAGGGAAGGTGACACCATCACTGCGGACATTCTGCAGAAACTTGTAATCATCAACAAGTATGCGAAGACATCACACATAAACTACGTGATAGGGCTCATACTCCTTCAGATCATATTTCTTCTGATACTCAGCTTTTTCGGATTCAACTTCGAGGCATATTATTTTCCTGACAAAAAGGCCATTATCGCAATCTTCTCCCTTCTTCTATTTTTCATGGCCTACTCCCTTTTTGCAAGCGGATCCGACCTGGCAGAGGCTTCAAGAATTTCATATATACTGCTGCTCCCCATACCCTTTGTAACCATGATGATGACCATTCTTTACAACATATACCTCTCGTTTTTCGTGGGCCTTTATATCATGTTTTTTACACTTATGCTGGTCGGGGTAGAGGCGCAGAGCGTCTTCCTGGTATTCAGCACATCGGTCATCGGCATATTTATCAACATGAATGTTGAGCGCAGGTCGGACTTTTTCCGCGGCGGACTCATACTGGGAATAATCAATGCCGTCATTATACTTGCGCTGTCGTTCATAGAAAGCACCCCGTGGAAGATCACCATGACAAACATGGAGCTGGCGGTGGTGAACGGTGTCCTCAACTCAATTCTGGTGCTCGGGATATTCCCTGTATATGAGCATTTCTTTGATATCACAACACGGTTCAAGCTCATGGAGCTCTCTGACCTCAATGCCGACATATTCAAGAAGATGCTCCTCAACGCGCCCGGCACATATAACCATTCACTGGTAGTCTCTACGCTTGCCGAGGCCGCTTGCAAGGAGATAGACGCAAATTACATGCTGGCAAGGGTAGGCGCGTATTACCACGATATAGGAAAGCTCTCTGATTCAGGGATGTACATAGAGAACGGCATCACAGACCTCAGGGCAAGGAGGCTGTCTCCTGCGGGTTATTCAAAGCTGATTATTTCTCATGTGAGCAAGGGCGTCCAGATGGCAAAGGACCACGGCCTGCCTGAATCGGTGACCGATTTTATCAGGGAACACCATGGAAAGTCCACAATGACATATTTTTATCACCAGGCCCTTGAGAATGCCACCAGCAGCCCTTCTGAGAGCGTGCATAAGACGGACTTCCAGTATCCGGGCCCCAAGCCCCATTCGAAGGAGACTGCTATTGTCATGCTGGCAGACGCCATCGAGGCTGCGTCACGGTCAATCAAGTCCCCCACGCGGGAGAAGATCGAGGGAATGGTAAGGAAGATTATATACAACAAGCTCAATGATGGCGACCTTGACAGCTCGGGCCTTTCGATGCTGCAGCTAAAGAAGGTGCAGAATGTTTTCCTGCGCATGTTATACGGTATATACCATTCGAGGATTGAATACCCTGATGCAGAGAAGATCCGTGATCTTGAAAAAGAGGTCGCGGAGGAAAAAGCCGGCAGTTAGAGCTCATGTCAAAGATCAATATTTTTACCGAGGGGAGCATCAAACTGCCTTATCACGGGGCAGAGAGGAAATTTATACGAAAAGCCGCTTCTGAAATACTCACCATAAAACAGACCGGGGATGTTATTGTTAACATCATCCTGACTGATAATGAAACTATTGCCGCGATAAACGGATCATACAGGAAAAAAAACTACGCTACAGACGTCATCAGCTTTGCCAACAGGGAGGAGCCGTTCCCCGCGCCATCCGGATCTGCTGAAGAACTGGGTGACGTTTACATCTCGCTCGAGAAGGCCCTTGAACAGTCGGCTGAATTCGAAGTGAGCTTCAGGGATGAAATGAAAAGGCTGCTGGTTCATGGCATCCTGCATCTTCTGGGTTATGATCATGAAAGGTCAAAGGATGACAAAAAGCTCATGGAAGCCCAAGAGGAGATGCTGTTCAGGTCTCTGGAGAAAATCTGAACCCGGCCCGCAGCAATGAATCCCTACGAAAAATTCCTCTCCCATGTTAAAAGCAGTAACCTTGTAAGCGACGGTGACCGGGTACTCCTGGCAGTATCTGCGGGAAAGGATTCCATTGCAATGCTGCACATGATGGCCGCGCTGAGAAACGAAATAAGTTTTGACATGGGGGTCTTTCACCTGAACCACATGACCAGGGGGGCTGAGTCGGACGGTGATGAGGAGTTCGTCAGGATGACCTGCGAAGGCATGGGCCTTGTGGTGCTGGCTGAGCGGGTGGATGTCAACGCACTCAGGCCGGGCGGTATATCCTTTGAGGAATTCGCCAGGGAGAAAAGGTATGAACTTTTACAGAAGGCTGCATCACGCGATGGGTTTAATAAGATCGCAACAGCACATAACATGGATGATAACGCGGAAACTCTACTGATGCGGATATTTTCAGGTACCGGCATTTACGGACTGAAGGGAATCCCTGCTTCACGGGAAAACATAATCCGCCCCATGCTGAAGTGTTCGGGCGGAGAGATATATTCATACCTTGAAAGCCTGGGCTTAAGCTGGAGGGAGGACAGTTCAAACTGTGGCGATAAGTATCTCCGGAATTATGTAAGAAACAGGATAATCCCCTGTGTGAGTAAAAGGTTCCCATATGCCCGTCTGCGCCTGAACAGCCTTGCTGCCATTGCGTCAGAATACATGGATCTTACCGATAAACTCCTTGAAACCGCTTATCCCGGCTACCTGAAGCAGTACCATGACCGCGTTGAAATATCCCATCCCGGACTTGCCGGAAACATTCCCGCCATAAAGCATATAATCGCAACGCTTCTTAACCGGAAATTTAATGTTAAGGTTTCGCTTCCTGTACTTGATGAGATAATAAGGAATTATAACAGCCCCAGGTCAAACAACACCCTGTACTTTAATGGCAGCGTGGTTGTAAAAAAGCTGTATGCTCCGGGAGGGGGTGTCATAGAAATTTCTTCGTACGAAAATGCTTCACAGGTTCAGGAAAAATGGCAGCACGATATTTCACTGCAGCATGGTGAAACGGTCGATATTCCCGGAATTTGCGGGAATATTTTAATTGAAAAATCCACTTATTCAGATTTTCTTGTAATGAGGGGCGGGAGAGACAATCTCTTTATTTCGTGTAAACCAGGTACAGAAACCATTATAATCCGGAACAGGCGCGATGGCGACAGGATCAGACTTGAATCCGGGACTTCAAAAATTAAAGATATCATGATTGAAAAGAAACTTGACAGTGACACGAAAAATAAAGTACCCATAATTGAAACAGGTGGTGAAATCGCCGCTCTTTTTTTTGGAGCAGTATCCGGCCATAACAACCGTGTGTCGTGTAACTTTTTGGTCCATCCGGATTCAGAGAGAATACTTCGTATAAAATTTTCAGGTATACAACAGGGTATACCGGTATAACATTGACTCATCAGGTTCCATGTCTTTATTTTTATGACAGTATGCAATTTGCAGTATTAAGACTGCACTGGATTTATCTTATTAAGCAGGTATAATAAATGAACAAAACTACAAAACAGATCGCCTTTTTTATGCTCCTGGGTTTGATAATCCTGGCGATTTACAGGATAAATGATACAGGTACTTCCAAGGTAACTCTGGATTATAGCGTGTTTCTTGAAAAGGTTAAAAATGGCGAGATTTCAAGGGTGCGTATTGATAACCAGAGAAAAATTGTTGGCAGGTACAAATCATCAGAAACTTCAGGTAAGCCCCTGCAGGGTGATGGATATGATTTTTTTACATTGATTCCCTATGAAGACAATGAGCTTATAAAGACGCTGGTTGCCAGTAAAGTCGCAGTTGAAGGTTCTGACGAGGAGGATAAACAGCTTCTGAAGACTATCCTGGGATTCGTCCCGTGGCTGCTTTTCTTTATTTTTATATGGTTCATTATGTTCAGGCAGATCCAGGGTGCGGGCAACAGGGCCCTTGCTTTCGGAAAAAGCAGGGCAAAGCTTAATCCGGATATGAAGAACAAGGTGAATTTCAACGATGTCGCCGGTGCTGACGAGGCCAAGGAGGAGCTCAAGGAGGTTGTTGAATTTCTCAAGGAGCCTAAAAAATTCATCAACATCGGTGCCAAGATACCAAAAGGTGTTCTCCTCGTGGGGCCTCCCGGAACAGGCAAGACTCTTCTGGCGCGGGCGATTGCTGGCGAGGCAGGGGTCCCGTTCTTTTCAATCAGCGGTTCGGATTTCGTTGAAATGTTTGTGGGAGTGGGAGCATCAAGGGTGCGAGACCTTTTTGACCAGGGGAAGAAAAGCGCACCGTGCATTATATTCATAGATGAGATTGATGCGGTCGGCCGTCTTCGCGGGGCAGGACTTGGCGGCGGCCACGATGAACGCGAGCAGACTTTAAACCAGCTCCTGGTGGAGATGGACGGGTTTGAAACCAATGAAGGCGTAATTATTATAGCTGCAACTAACAGGCCGGATGTACTTGATCCCGCGCTGCTCCGTCCCGGACGCTTTGACAGGCAGGTCGTTGTTGATGTGCCTGATATAAAGGGCAGGGAAAAGATCCTTGCTGTACACACAAAGAAGGTGCCGCTCTCGCGCGAGGTTGAGCTGAAGGTCATAGCCAGGGGCACCCCCGGATTTACAGGCGCGGACCTGGCAAACCTCGTAAATGAAGCAGCTCTCCTCACGGCGCGGAGAAACAGGAAAAGGGTGACCATGCAGGACATGGAGGATGCAAAGGACAAGGTACTCATGGGGCCTGAAAGACGTTCGATGCTCATTTCCGATTCGGAAAAGGAGATCATTGCCTACCATGAATCGGGTCACGCCATACTCGGCATAATAACTGGTTCCGACCCCATACACAAGGTGACGATAATTCCAAGGGGCAGGGCCCTGGGGCTTACCATGCAGCTCCCGGTTGAGGAGAAGCACATCCATTCAAAAAAGCACTGGCTTAACCAGATACAGATACTATACGGCGGCCACCTTGCTGAGGAGATGAAGTTCGGGGATGTAACAACAGGTTCAGGAAACGATATCTCACGTGCTTCAGACATTGCGAGGAAAATGGTCACTGAGTGGGGAATGAGCGAAAAGCTCGGGCCTGTATCTTTCGGTAAAAAGGATGAGCAGATCTTCCTGGGCCGTGAAATTTCACAGCACCGTGACTTCAGCGAGGCGACTGCGCGAACCATAGATGAAGAGGTAGACAGGATAATAAAATTCTGCGTGGCAGAGGCAAGGCAGAAGCTTCAGGATAACAGGCAGTTATTTGAAACTCTTGCGACTAACCTTATTGAGCGGGAGACTATTGACGCTAATGAAATCAAGCTCATCATGGCGGGGCAGGAACTTCCACCGTTGACCAATAACAAGACTGCAAAGGAGGCTTCGGCTGAATTTGATGTAACCGTAGATTAGGATTTTTTAATAAACGGCATAAAAAAACCGCGCCACTTCAATTGCGCGGTTTTTTTATGCCATCTTTCATGATAGTATGGCCAGCACCCTGCCTGTTCTCATCTCCTGCAGTGAAGGCATGCCTGAGGATTTACCCGAATGGAGGAGTTCCATGTCGGGATCACTGACGGTTTCTGCTATTTTAACTGCCTCTGACCGTGCCGCAAGAATAATGTCCATATCGCTGCCGGGGTTCATGAATTCAAAATCTGTTGCTCCATGCTGCCTTGTGCCGATAAGCTGCCCGTCACCCCTCATGTGAAGATCCCTTTCTGCAATAATGAAGCCGTCGTCGGTTTCCGTCATGATTTTTATGCGCTCAAGGGAGTCTCCGGCAACATGGTCAGGATAGATCAGTACGCAGAATGACTGGTGCGATCCGCGCCCGACCCTGCCGCGCAACTGGTGGAGCTGGGCAAGTCCGAACCTCTCTGCATGGTGGATAATAATCACAGATGCATTGGGCACGTCAACTCCCACCTCAATAACAGACGTGGTCACAAGTATGTCAACCTCTCCTGACCTGAATCCGGCCATTACCTCATTCTTTTCTTTCTGCTTGAGCCTGCTGTGCATGAGCTCCAGGCGCCGGTCAGGAAAAACCGTTGATTTGAGCATGTTAAATGTTTCAACCGCTGATTTAAGATCTGACTTCTCTGATTCTTCAATAAGTGGTAATACATAATAAATCTGGCGCCCCTGCTCAATGTATCTCCGCATCGAATTGTACACGCCGCCAAGCCTCGATTCAGGGAAGGCAAATGTCCTGACCGGTTCTCGGCCCGGGGGTTTTAACCTTATGCTGGAAATATCAAGGTCGCCGTATACTGTGAGAGATAATGATCGTGGTATTGGCGTGGCTGTCATTACAAGGAGGTCTGGATTATCACCTTTTCTGCGCAGTGCGGCACGCTGCTCAACACCGAACCTGTGCTGTTCATCAATTACAATGTAACCGAGATTTCTGAAAGTTACACTCTCCTGTATCAGGGAATGGGTCCCTATGAGAAGTTTGCATCTCCCATCCGCAGATTCGTTTATGATTGTATCCTTCTCTTTCTGTTTCATGCTTCCCGTAAGGAGCCTGCAGGATATTTCCTGTGGAAGAGTTTTTATGGCCGTGGCATAATGTTGTGCGGCCAGAATCTCTGTTGGGGCCATGATTGCAACCTGTTCTCCGCAGGAAATGCAGTAGAGAGAGGTGGCTATTGCGACAACGGTTTTGCCTGAGCCTACATCGCCCTGCAGCATCCTGTTCATGGGGAACGGCGCACCGAGATCGCGTATAATTTCATCTATTGAGTTTACCTGGTCGGCAGTCAGAGTGAATCCCAAAGATTCTGTATATACTTTTACCCGTGAGATGTCGGCCGGTCGTGACGGCCTCTGTGAATTTTTTCTTATACTCTGCCGTGTCAGCGCCAGGTAATACTGCATGAAGAAGACTTCATTGAAAGCAAGGCGCATCCTTGCCTGCTCTACGCGGTCGAAGGATTCTGGGAAGTGGATCATCTGTAGTGCCTGGCCCAGTGGCATAAGGCTGTGGCGCCTGA
>CAYTSF010000016.1:9031-21210 GCA_964440335.1 uncultured Leptospirales bacterium | reverse complement strand
GGGAAGTGGATCATCTGTAGTGCCTGGCCCAGTGGCATAAGGCTGTGGCGCCTGAGTATTTCTCCGCTCAGCGGTTCATGAACATCATTGCCAAACTGCCGGATTGCATGCATTATTGCCCGCCTGAATCCCCGTGAATCAAAACCTTGTTTTTTCAGTTCAAGCGTTGACCTGTACAGTGGAATTATGCGGCCGGTGTTGAGGGCTTTCTCTTTTTCTGATTCATCGAGAAAATCGAATTCGGGATGAACGATCTGCGGGCCGTTAAAAAATGTGAGCCTGCCCGATACGAGAACATTTTCACCGGGGATAAACACTTTACTGAAGAAATTGATACCGCTGAAAAAGAGGAGCTTAACTGATGACGTGCTGTCGCTCATGATCACTTCGAGAATCTCTTTTTTGCGCCGGATTACCGATGCATTTTTAATGGTGCCTGTGAGGGTAACCTCCTCGCCCGCAAAACAGTCAGCGATGCGCTTAAGGTTTGACCTGTCTATGTATCTCCGTGGTGAATAGTAGAGCAGATCCTCAACTGTTGTGATTCCTGCTTCTGTTTTAAGTACAGCGGATTTTACAGCGCCGATTCCCCTGACCGAAGTAACCGGAATGTTGAGCATTTATTCATCTTCCTCTTCGGCAATGTACCATACTGAATCCGGAATCTGAACGTATTTGTCTTTACTGGTATAGAAAAAAGTATAGTTCCTCTGGTCCTGGAAGGTGGAGATTTTTTTTACACCTGCCCAGCTCTTGACAATGCGACCATTTGCATCGAATACTGTAACTCTCAGGTTCTGGCCTGTAATCGTATCAAATTTTCTCTGGGTCATGTTTTTCTGTTCTTCTGTGAAATAGTAGTTGAAGTAAAAATAGAGCCCGATAACGAGCAGCACGGTCAGTAGAATTCCGATTATCCTGAGTTTTTTTGACATATGGTTACTCCTTAATATTATCCGGTGAGCAGGTTTTGCATCGTGGATTGACGCCCAGACTCATCGTGTTGAACCTCATTGTTTTACAGTCGATATATAACAGCTTCCCTGCAAGTACCTCGCCGGTTCCGGTAAGGTACTTCAATGCCTCCATTGCCTGCATCGAACCTGCTACGCCTGCCATCGCGCCGGTTATCCCCTTTGAAGAGGGTGGTGCTCCCGCAGATATAAAGCAGTTAAGGCAGGGCGTCTCTCCTGGTATAATGAAAGTCAGCTGCCCGTAATATTCAGAAACACCTGCATGAACAAGCGGTATCCTTTTTTGAACTGCAAACCTGTTTAATGATAATCTTGAGTCGAAATTATCAAGGCAGTCAAGAATTATATCTGAGGAAGATATTAATTCTTCCGCATCCTCGACCCTGCCCGTGAAAAAGCCTGCATTGATGTTAGGATTTAAAGCGGATATCCTGTCTGCTGCCAGGCGTGCCTTGCTGCTGCCCGTATCTTTTGATGTATAGAGTATCTGCCGGTTAAGGTTTGATGTATCCACGGAGTCCATGTCGCATATAATAATGTTCCCTATGCCTGCGGCTGCAAGATAAAACGAAACGGGGCTGCCCAGTCCTCCGGCTCCTGCAATAAAAGCGGTTGTATTTTTTAATTTTTCCTGGCAGGCCTGATCCCAGCCATCGAGAAGAAAATGCCGGCTGTATTGTTCGAGTTCGTTATCTGTAAGCATGGTTGCACCTTAAAACAGTAACAGCTCCTTCGCGGGAGCTGTCAATGACAATTGTTTAATCAGCATAAGATGCTTTTTGTTACGATTCTGATCTGGTGAGGGAAGGATTCGAACCTTCGAAGGCTTCGCCGACAGATTTACAGTCTGTTCCCTTTGGCCGCTCGGGAACCTCACCATTATGAGCTGGCGAGAGGAATTGAACCCCCAACAAGCTGATTACAAATCAGCTGCTCTACCGATTGAGCTACGCCAGCACAACGCTGTAACTGATATTTTTTATGGCACAAACTGTCAATAG
Source organism: uncultured Leptospirales bacterium (assembly GCA_964440335.1). GTDB lineage: Bacteria > Spirochaetota > UBA4802 > UBA4802 > UBA5550 > JAAYBQ01. Next base: position 19,235 of record CAYTSF010000016.1, on the reverse strand, counting down.
TTTTTTTTGAGGGTACCCTTTTTTTTGGGTCGCAGGTTCCCATGGGGCGTCTCCGGGCGCGGTATATGCGATTTATTGTCTTGACAGAATGCCCCTGTTTTAAAGTATAATTTTTCAACTTAACCTGTAACGGTTTGAGTAATAATAATTCTGATCTTGTGCGAATTTACAGGATAATAATAAACCGATGAGAAAAACAATACTCCCACTGTTCATTGTCCTCTGTTCCATACAGCTTTCTGCCGAAGGCAGGACTGTCACTATCAACGAGTGCATAGAGATCGCCCTGCAGAATCACCCTGATTATTTTATTTCAATCGAGGATCAGAAAAACAGCGTAGCTGATTACAGGATCGCCAGGTCGCAGAAGAGCATAATAGTCAATGGTGAAATAAGAACTATTGAGACAGACAAAGATACAACCACAACCAACGAAATAAAGATTCCAGGCAAGGATACCTATATAGGTCTTTTTGCAGGCCTGACCCTGAACTACAATATTTATGATCCCAGAAGGGATTACGCGGAGGACATGGCCAGGGCCGGAATAGATTTTTACAAGATTAAAAGTCTTAAAACAAGAATGGACATTATTCTTGAGGTTAAGAGCGCCTATTATGGCTACCTCCTGGCCAGGAACCAGGTGCTGATCCGGGAGGAGATACTCAAAAAGAACCAGAAAAAAACCATCCTGACAAAACAGCTCTTTGATGGCGGATCAAGACCCATACTCGATGTGAGCAAATCTGAAGTGGAGCTGGCCGAAGCCCAGCTCCAGTATGAAATGGCCAGGGTGCAGGAACGCAAGATGAAGAGTAACCTGCTGCATGCCATGGGACTTGAAGATTCAGACGAAATCGAACTTGTTCCTGAGGATATTTCTGATATACCCGACGTCACAGTATCCATTGATGATCTTTACAGGATGTCGCAGATTTACAGCCCGATCCTCAGGATGTCCGTGCTTGAAAAGCGCATTGCCCGGATGAAAATTGATTCAGAGGTCGCTGCGCATTATCCAAGGGTTGATCTTGTAATGGGTGCGGGCTATACGCTTGAAAGGATCTACGGATTTGATACTATTGAGGATAATTTTAAGGGAGAAAGCTGGAGCCCGGCCTTTTACGGATTGTTCACTATAAGCATACCTGTTTATTCAGGCGGCAGGATATCTGCAAAGATAGATTCTTCCGAAAGCGATTATAACAAGGTCGCCTATAAAGAAAAGAAGATCCTGATCCAGACAAAAAATCAGATCAGGGACTATTATAAGACTCTTGAAAACATGAAGAAACAGATGGAGCTTGCAGGTCTGATGGTAAAAAATGCCGAGCGTCATCTTCTGCTTGCACAGAAAAGTTATGATAATGGAGGAGGATCCCAGCTTGAACTGCAGGATGCAGAATTAAGTGTTATAAAGGCAAGAATCGATTATCTTGAGGCGAAATATAATTACATGATTACCCTTGCGAGGCTTGCTAATATTATTGGTATCGGAGAGGAAGCAATATGCAGAGATTCGGAAAGAAAACAATCGCAATAGCAGTTCTGCTGCTGGTTGCGCTGATTGTAATTTTAATAAAAAGCTGCGGTGGCAAAAACCAGAGGGTATTCGTATACGAGAAGGTTGTAAAGGCCGATGTAAAAAAGACAATTACAGTTACAGGTGAACTGAATGTCGTGGACCCGATTACGGTTATGTGCAAGACCAGCGGTATAATTGAAGGCGTTTATACGGACTATAACCAGAATGTTTCAAAGGGCCAGCTTCTTTTTAAACTTGATCAGGCTGGTATTGAACAGAGGATTGCCAAGGTTGCGAGCCTGATGGAGAGCGCTATGCTTGAAATTGAATCGGCGAAGAAAGAACTAGAAGGCAAAAAGAATCTTTTTAAAGATAACCTCATTTCAAAAAGGGCGATGGAACAGGCCGAGATTGCTTACAGCAGTGCTGTAAGCAGATACAAGCAGGTGAAAATAGATTATGATATGGCTATCCAGGAGAAGCAGTACTCGAGGATTTATTCCCCGATAAACGGTATTGTTATAGCCATGTTTAAAGTTAAAGACAACCCGGTAGGGGTTTCCGAGCCGTTGATCCTTCTCGCCCCGTCGCTGAAAAAAATGATACTCACAATCAGCATCGATGAATCAGATATCGGCAATATCAAGAACGGGCAGCAGGTGCTCTTTTCGGTCAGTGCATACCCTGACAAAAAATTTACCGGTATAATCAGCCAGGTGCGGATAAATCCCATAAAAACCGGGGGCCTTGTTACATACCAGGCCATTGTTCTTTGCGAAAACAGTGAGCAGCTTTTAAAGCCGGGTATGACAGCAACTGCAACAGTTGTGATCGAAGAGAAGGCCGGGGTCATATGCGTATCAAACCAGTCGTTTCTTGTAAATCCGGAAGAGGATTCCGATGTGGATAGTAACAGCAGGTATCTCTGGAAGAGGGACGGCATTATGGGCGGCCAGTCATATAAGAAGATCAAGGTTAAAGCGGGCCTCGTCGGCGATATGTTTACCGAGATAATTGAAGGCGTGAATGAAGGCGATGAGATAATGACAAAAATCAAGGAAAAAAAGTAAGCGCGTGTCAGGCAAAGATAACATAATTGAAATCAGTGACCTGGTTAAGATTTACAATCTCAGTGAAGAGGTAAGCGTCAAGGCATTGAAAGGTATAACCGTTTCTTTTAAAAGGGGCGAATTTGTATCGATCATGGGTGCGTCGGGTTCAGGAAAGTCCACTTTCATGAATGTCCTCGGGTTCCTTGACACCCCCACAAGCGGCATATACCTCCTTGACGGAATAGATGGAAGCACTCTCAATAATGACCAGAAGGCTGAAATACGAAACAGGAAGATCGGTTTTGTCTTTCAGGGATTCAATCTGCTTTCAAGAACATCCGCCCTTGAAAATGTTGAATTACCCCTTCTCTATATGGGGGGATTTTCAGACCATGAACTCACCGTAAAAGCAAAAAGCTTTCTCGACATGGTCGGCCTTTCGGGCAGGTACTCTCACCATCCCAATAAACTGTCGGGGGGGGAACAACAGCGTGTTGCCATCGCAAGGGCGCTCATCAATAGTCCCGCCATAATTCTTGCTGATGAACCGACCGGTAACCTTGATTCCAGGAATACAGAAGATATTTTAAACCTCTTTACCAGGCTCAACAGGGAGACCGGCATATCCATAATTATGGTAACCCATGAATCTGAAGTCGCTGAATATACAGACAGGAAGATCCTCTTTAAAGATGGTGAAATTATCGATGATTCACCGGTCAGAAAAACAAAAAAGGCTCCTGTATCCAAAAAGAAGAGGTAGAAGAAATATTCCTGCAATCCTATGCTTCCGTCTCAGTACGTTTTTCTTTTCCCCGCACCCTTTCTACAGTATTTATCCTGTAAAATAGAAAATTCAACACTTGTTCAAAACAATCCGGCATGAATAATCAATGCTTTTACCGGTTCGTGAGTGCTGTGTACTCTCCGGATTCACCGGATATTATGTCATTACCTCGCAGTGTAAAATTTATTCAGAATTTTTTTAATTTTTGTTACAAAAAATTGCAGCTTCATTAAGACATAATTCCCCATAACCGATAATGTTAGTGTAATTAGAATTACAATGAAGCTGCCATAACCACAAGCGTCAAAGGTGCAATACCAGGGACAGGTTAGGCAGGTTAAGCGCACATTGGATGATTCGGTTCTAATTGCTCAATCAATTCCTGTCCTGGTAAAACAAACATGTTGCGGAGGTAAAAAACAAAAAGCAGGAGAATTCCGGTGAAAGAAGTTGTGGCTATTAAAAGGTTCAAAAAATTTCTTCAGGTTGAAAAAGGCCTCTCTCAGAATTCAATTTATTCGTACACATATGATTTAAAAAAATTCAGCGAGTTCCTGTCACAGAAAAACAAGGATATATTGAACGCCACCCAGGATGATATACAGCAGTTTCTCAGGTATGAAAAAACTAACAAAAATAACTCATCCAGGACACTGGCAAGGTCTCTTGCGGCGATCAGGCAATTTTACAATTTTATCTCGGACAGCGCCGAGGTCCAGATTGCAAATCCTACTGAGAAGATTGAAACACCTCACGTTGAAAAAACTCTTCCTGATTTTCTTACGGTAAATGAGCTTAACAGGCTCTTCAGTTCAATTTCAGAAGATGACTGTTACGAGCTCAGGGATAAAACAATTTTTGAACTGCTCTACTCAAGCGGACTCAGGATATCAGAAGCAATCATGCTTACCATGGCTGATGTTGATTTTGAGAATGCAATAGTAAATGTTATTGGTAAAGGCGACAAACAGAGAATGGTTCCTGTTGGCAAGGAGGCAATAAGGCTTCTAAACAGGTATATCCTTGAGTCCCGGCCTATGATCATAGGGACAAGGGAGACGGAATATCTCTTCGTAAGTAAAAAAGGGTCCCAGCTCAACAGGAAGTCAGTATGGAGGCTTTTAAAAAATTACGTATCAAGGACCGAGATCCAGAAAAACATAACACCTCATACTCTGAGGCATTCCTTTGCGACCCACCTGATTGAAAACGGTGCTGACCTCAGGTCGGTGCAGGAGCTCCTTGGCCACATGGACATTTCTACAACGCAGATATACACCCATATGGCAAGAAAACAGCTTCAGAAAATTCACAAAAGTTTTCATCCCAAAGGATAACAGGCGGTTAAAAATGATTCTGAACAGAAAAATTTTCCTGGTACTTATAGCCGCATCAATTTCTGCTGCATCATGTACGCCATCTGCAAAATATCTCAGGGAGAAGAGCAACCCTCCCCGTTATGAAAACAATTTTGTCAGGGTGCTTATAGGTACGGAAACTCAATCCTTCAGGATCAGCGCTGAATCTGCGCTGAAAGTTAAATCAAAAAAAACAGGCAAACTGCTTTACGAGATGAAATCAGGAAAACTTGTTTTCTATCCCGACAGGGTCAATGAAGTATACGTTGTCGAATCCGAAGAGAACATCCTGTATATAAATAACAGGGGATACCGGGGAAGCTTTGAGATTCACGGTGTGCTGGGCAAGGTGCATATTGTAAATGTCATAAATATCGAGGAGTACCTGTACAGCGTTGTGCCCTCCGAGATGCCTGCCGGATGGAACATCGAGGCGCTGAAGGCGCAGGCCGTGGCTTCAAGGACATATACATATTACTGGCTCATGAAAGATAACTCAAAGAGCATATTCGATGTTGATGCAACAACCAGCTTCCAGGTCTACAAGGGGATTGTTTCAGAGAAAAAACAGTCAACAGATGCGGTGAATGCTACTGCCGGAATAATCATGATCTATAACTATGAACCGATTCTTGCTTACTTTCATTCAACCAGCGGAGGAAAAACAGCTGATGATAAATATGTATGGAAGGGGGCCGACCTTCCATATTTAGAATCAGTTAAATGCATGTACAGCAGGAATTCCCCCTACTACAGCTGGGAGACAAAATTCACCATCCAGGAGATACAGTCTGCGCTGAAAAAGAAATACAGCGGGATTGGTAAAATCAATAATATTTCTTTCAAAAAAAATGACGACAGAGTATACGAGGTTGTCATCGTGCATGGCAACGGTACGATCACAATGTCGGGAAATGATTTCAGGCTCCTTGTATCCCCCACTAAGCTGAGAAGTACTTTTTTTAAATCAGAAAGAAAAGGAAATACCCTTTATATATCCGGTCACGGATGGGGACACGGCGTCGGCATGTGTCAGTGGGGTGCAAAGGGGAGGGCTGATGAGGGGCAGAAATACCAGCAGATACTCACAGCTTATTACAAGGGGATCACTTTTAAAAAAATAACAAATAATTATCTTGCGCATAAAAAGGGAACGTCCGATCTTGTCAACTGATGACCCGGATAAAACCATTATACAACCTCAGCGATTATGACTACAGTCTTCCTGAAGAACTCATAGCCCAGCTTCCCCCGCAGCAGAGGGACGCTTCACGCCTTTTCGTGCTTGACCGCAATAACAGAAGTTATACGCATACTGTCTTCAGCCGCATTACGGATTTTCTCCGGAACGATGACATACTTGTATTCAATGATGCGAAAGTCATCAGGGCCAGGATTTACTGCCGGCGTGAGTCCGGAGGGAGGATTGAGATCGTCCTTGCCGCAAGGAGCGGACCGTGCAGGTGGCACGTTGTATGCAACAGGACGGCGCGAATGCGCGAGGGGGAGTTTCTTCATCCTGAAAAAAAACCGGATATACAATTCAGGGTTACAGGGAGGGAGGGCGAATACCTGATAATTGATACAGGTTCGGAACTTGACGATGATCTCCTTGGCATAATCGGCGAGGTGCCCCTGCCGCCATATATAAAGCGCAACCCGGGGCCTGATGACAGCGGGCGTTATCAGACTGTGTATGCGTCAACCAGCGGGGCTGTTGCAGCGCCTACCGCGGGTCTTCATTTTACAGGCGAACTCCTCGAAGAGATCGGTTCAAGGGGGATAGAAAAGGTCTTCACAACGCTTCACGTTTCATGGGGCACGTTCAGCCCGGTGCGTGACAACGATATATCCCTTCACAGAATGCATTCAGAGAGATATGCCTTGAGCGAAGATGCGGCCTCAACAATAAATAGGGGCAGGGCCTCCGGCAGGAGGATCATCAGCGTTGGAACAACTGCCCTGCGGGTCCTTGAGTCAACATTTTCCGGTGGAATCAACACCGCAGGCCAGGGGACAACAGAGATATTCATATACCCGCCATACCAGGTGAAATCGGCAGATGCGCTTCTCACGAACTTCCACACTCCATGCTCAACACTTCTCATGCTTGTATCGGCATTTGCAGGATATGATACTATCATGAAGGCATATGATGAGGCTGTCAGGGAGAGGTACAGGTTTTTTTCATACGGCGACGCCATGCTAATAGTCTGAGAGGAGAGATTTATGATTGTAAATGATATAGTCAGCGGCCTGTCGGGGATTTACCCTGAATCATTTCAGGAGAGTTACGACAATACAGGCAGCCAGGTGCTGTTTCCAGGTGATAAAGTTAATGGGGTCTACGTGTCTCTTGATGTGGACATGGGTGTCATTGATGACGCCTTTAATCGCGGATGCAATATGATTTTATGCCACCATCCGCTTTTATTCAGGCCTGTGAAAAAAATTATATCCGCAGAGGCAAGATCATCCCTCATTATTGAACTTGTTCAGAAAAGAATTTCCCTTTATGCGATGCACACGAATTATGACAAGTTCATGTATTCAGAACTTGCAGCGGCCCTGGGCTTTAACGGCAGCAGGCTTCTTTTAAAAACCGATGATGCGGGCGACAGTGAAATCGGTTTCGGGTCAGTTGCAGTTCTTGATGAGGGAATGATTTTTGCTGACCTTCTCAGGAGTGTAAAAGATAAACTTGGCCTGGATTACCTGCTCTATTCAGGGGAGATGGAGGGGAGGATCTCAAGTATTGCATTTATCAATGGAGCGGGTGGCGGGTCAGTTGAGCGAGTCATTGCCAGGGTGAATCCTGACTGCATAATTACAGGGGATATGGGATACCACAACGCAAGGTATATCATTGACAGCGGAAAGGCATTCATTGACGCGGGTCATTTCGGCACTGAAATTATTTTTAAAAAGATGCTTGCTCAAACTGTTACAGGTATTATGAAGGCGTACGGGGAGAATCGGGCAGTAGTGATATCCGGGGTAGAAAAAAATCCATTGAGACTGTATATCTGAAATGAGCAACGACAGGGAAATAATGATAGAGCTCCAGAATTTCTGGAACATGGTGCTGCAGCTCGAGGCTGAAGCTGAGAGAAGCCGCAGGTCCATAACCTTATGGCAGAACCGCAACAGGGAACTCACAGCTGCGACAGCAAAAGCAGATAATGAACATAAAAACCTGAACCTCAGGCTCAAGCAGGATGAACTGGACCTTGCATCGATCGAAGCGAGGATAACCAAAACCGAAGCGAGGAAGGACCTGCTGAAATCGGAACGGGAACTTGAAGCGGTGAATTCCGAACTTGATAAACTCAGGTCTGACAAGGATACCCTCGAGACATCCATTTTCACAATGATGGAACAGGCCGATCTTCTTAAAGCAAGCCTTGATGAAAAGAAAAAGGAACTCGCTGAATCTGATGAACAGACAGCGAAGGATATTGATGGCCTTAAAGGCAAGATAGAATCATTGACAGCTGAAGCCCTTGATTACAGGAATAAGTTCGACGGGCTGAAAACAAGCCTCTCTCCGGCTGTCAGGTCCAGGTTTGAAAAACTGATAAATTCCAAAGATGGCGTGGCAATAGCAAGGTTGAATGGAGAAACTTGTACCCACTGTAATTTCCAGGTGCCCCCATCACTGGCGGCGGGCCTCAGGAATACAGGCTATACAAACTGTACTAATTGCGGGCGTTTTGTTTATTAACCTATCAGATATAACGGGGTATTGATTATGCTTCTCAGCATTGACAGGGTATTGCAGCTTCTGGCAGAGGGAAAGTCTCTTAATAAAATTTCCGAACTGGCTAAATGTGAAGCCGCAGATGTTGTGGCTCTTATTGAGGAAGCGCGTGAACTCATACACAGGCATGAAAAGGCTTCGGGCAGGAGAAAGGTAATAATCAGGAAAAAGGAACCGGACACTGAAACTGTTCTGACGGTGCATGAGGCGGACATGCAGAGAGAGGTGATGAGCGGAGCAGAGCTCGCGGCTGTACCTGTAAATTCATCCCTGACGATGTACATCAACGGGATTTCTGACGGCAACCCGGGCAATGCAGGCATAGGAATTGTGATATTCGACAGGGAGGACAGGCAGGTCGGCAAGGTCTGTGACTTCATCGGCAGGCGGAGCGACATTGCAGCTGAATACGTTGCCCTGAACCGGGCACTTAAGCTTGCGGAATATTTCAGGGTCTCAGAGCTTAAAATCCGTACAAATTCTAAACAGATAATCAGACAGATAGGAAACCCTGGAACAATCAAGAGCATTGCGCTCAAGCAGCTCGCAGAAGATGCAATAACCCTTATAAAGGGGATCAGGAATTTCAGGATTGAATTTATTCCCGCAAGCCAGAATGACAAGGCGGATTACCTTGCCAGAAAAGGTTCAGAAAAGAGCAGGTAATATGAAGGATTCATGGCATGTACCGGTCCTGGCCGAAAACGAAATTGATGAACTCTCCGCGCAGTGCGGCATTGACAGGCTCCTCGTTTCGGTTCTTTACGGCAGGGGATTACGAACCGCATCGGATCTCTATACCTTTTTTTATCCGGGATTGAGCGACCTCCATTCACCTTTCATGATGAAAGGCATGTACCAGGCTGTGGCAAGGATCAGACGCGCAATAGATTCTTCCGAAAAGATTGCAATCTTTGCGGACTCAGACCTTGACGGGATAACATCGCTGGCCATAATACATGACCTCCTCGTAAAATTTAAAGTAATGCCGCACGTGAGGTATCCGCGTGACCGTGAAGGCTATGGCCTGACATGCGACATAATAGATGAGTTCATCGAAAAAGGAATCAAACTTGTAATAACAGTTGATTCCGGAGTCAGGGATATAAGGGAGATCGCACATGCAAAAAGTGCGGGGATTGATTTTATTGTTACTGACCATCATGAACCCGACACCGAGCTGCCTGATGCCATAATTATCAATCCAAAGGTATCATCAGATATATACCCTTTCAAGGACCTGGCCGGTGTCGGCGTGGCTTTTAAATTTGCCCATGCTGTACTGTTCAGTTACCTGAGCACGTATGATGTGCGCTTTATTGTTATTACGGATGTTGACGGTGGGTACAGGTACTCATTCATAAAAAACTGCATAATAACAGGCGACGGTGCAATTGAGTCCGGCGGCATAGAATGGTTTGCCGCGAACTGTATCGTTGATAAAGACTACATCGTTTTCGCAGGCAACGGTACAGAGGCATGGTCCAGTTTCCTGGAGATGAAAAAAACAATAACTGTGTCCGGGCTTTACAGGATAGCCGGGGGAATATTAAAGAGGGAGTTTAAAAATAATTCCGCCTGCATTGATGAGCTGAAACAGCTTTTCAGGCTGCCAGACATGAAGGGCAGGAAAAACCATGATCTTTCAGTAAAACTTTTTCTTGAACTTCAGATGAGGAGTTCAGAAAAGGTCTTCGGCCTCCTGCGGGGATATGTAACGCT
>CAYTSF010000016.1:6265-8931 GCA_964440335.1 uncultured Leptospirales bacterium | reverse complement strand
AACCGTGAAAGGAAAAAGCTTGTGACCGATATAATAAACAGGATCCGGGAAACGAGTGCGGAATCTCCGGTTGAAAATGGATTTTTCTTTTACAGGGATGATTCAATCAGGGATGGACTCGCCGGTCTCATAGCAAACAGGATAGCTGAAGATATAAAAAAACCTGTAATAATAATGTCTGGCCCGGGACCGGATGGTTTCATTAAAGGGTCTGGCAGGAGCTACGGAAAATTCAACTTCCTCCGTCATGTTGAAGAATTCTCTGAAAGTTTTGAACGCCTTGGCGGCCATGCGCAGGCTTTCGGTTTTACCATCAGCGGTGAGAATATAACACCGGTGATGAACAATATTCTGATTTCGATCGGCAGGGATCCGGGCTCTGACGAAGCCCTGAGAATCGACATGATACTCAACACCGGTTCAATAGACGCGGCACTCATCGAAAAATTCTCCCTTCTTGAACCCTATGGCAAAGACAATGAAATGCCGGTGTTTCTCTCCCGCTGTGTGAAGGTGAATTCGTACCAGAACTTCGGCGCGGAATCAAGCCACGGCAAATATATACTTCCGGGAAATTTACAGGCAATCGGCTGGAATATGGCGGAGGTCATGAATGAGTATTATGAATCAGGAAAAAATCTTGATTTAGTGTACCGGCTCGAAAATAATACCTACCAGAACAGGGTCTACCCAAGGCTTGTTCTCATTGATCTGGATTATTCAGGTTAAGGTTCAGGAGTTTTTCACCGTGCTTTATGAATTATACCGGAGTAGATTCTGCGCGGGTGATTAATATGTGCCGGATTCAGGAAACCAATGCCGGCATGCAGACTGATAAATATTGTTTACAAAAAAAAATAATTTGACTTATTGGTTCCCGGTATTATTATAAATAAAGTATTAAATGGAACATTTTTTTACTGTATGAACAGGTTTTATTTACACGCAGGATTAAATTTTCCATATCTGTTGGATTATATTCAAACCAGGTAAAATTATGGAAATTGATGTTCAGGAAAAAGATGATATAGTCAACGTTAAAGTCAATGGTGATATCGAAATGATGTCTATCAAGAATTTCAAGCAGATGCTTTTTGAGATCGGCCAGAATGTTGACAAGGATATTGAAATAGATCTCTCCAGCGTGGATTATATTGATTCATCAGGTGTAGGTGTGCTCATAAGCCTTCTTAAACTTCAGAAAAAAAAGGGAAGAGAACTCAAGATTGGAAAGGTCAGTTCCAAGGTCCTCAATGTTCTGAAGTTAAGTTCCCTCTCCGACGTATTCAACCTCTGACCTATGCCCGGTTTCAGGGTAGGTAATGGATTTGACGTTCACAGGTTTGCGCAGGGCCGCGAACTTGTTCTGGGCGGAATAAAAATTGATCATCCAATGGGTCTTCTGGGGCATTCCGATGCTGACGTGCTGGTTCATTCCATAATGGATTCATTCCTCGGGCCAACAGGTCTGGGGGATATCGGAAAGCTCTTTCCTGATACAGACAAATCCTACAAGGATATAAGCAGCATTTCCCTGCTGGAGCGGGTATATTCCCTCATAAGGGAGAGGGGATTCCGCGTAATTAATACGGATTCGGTTGTGATCTGTGAAAGCCCCAGAATTGCGCCTTACACCTCGCTTATGAAGGAGCGCATATGCTCGGCAATGAACCATGAAATTTCACCCGATGCTGTCGGAATCAAAGGTACAACAACAGAGAAGCTCGGGTTTACGGGCAGGGGTGAGGGGATTGCCGTGTACACGGTGTCTCTTCTGTCCCGTGATTAAGATTAAGGCCGGATCTGACCGCATCTTTTATTCCGGAATACTCATCCTGATATGCAGGTTTTTTATAAACATTTTTTGTATTAAAATTCAGTACTTTCATACATCGAATTCCGCTTCAAGGCAGCAGACATTTTTGCTAAAAAATTTATTTATCTGTAAAAAAATGGAACTGATTACCCGTATTAAAGGTTAACTCAATAAAACTTAATGCTGCCGGAGGCCCGTGTGAAACGCAGGGAATATGTCCTCATATGTACTTCTATTGTTCTTCTTGTCATGCTCGTTATATTGTTTTTTTATTCACCATTGAACAGGTGGAAATATAATGACCATTTTCACGGCCATCGTACTGACAGCGAATTTCTGTTTATGATGCGGGACCGTCTTCACCTGAGCGATGAACAGGTTGTTTCAATAGCAGCTGTATTTAAAGAGGATGAGGAACTGAGAAACTCATACAGGAAAAAGATATTGCTGAAGATGGATGAACTTGATGCAATCCTGGGCGGCCCGGCATTCGAAGAGTCCAGGGTGCGGAAGCTACTTGAAGAAATTGATTCCTTCAAACGCGAGGAACGCATCCTCTTCATGAAAAAGAAGCTCCGGTTTGAAAAATATCTCACACCCGAACAGAAAAAAAACCTTGATGATCACATGAAAAACAGGATGAGGAAATTCAGGGAGAGGCTTGAACCGCCTGATGACAGGACGCCTGCTGATGACTGAACATGAGCTTTTTATTCTAATCGAGGATACAAAGGCGGTTGCACTCTCTGCAATACGCAGGTACCTCCCCGCAGGGATGTTCTTTGCAATTGATGATGTTGTGCAGGAGACATACCTGCGGGTATACAGGTCTGCCGGCAGCCTGAAGTTC
>CAYTSF010000016.1:1511-6165 GCA_964440335.1 uncultured Leptospirales bacterium | reverse complement strand
GTCGCAGAGAAGCTTGCAATCAGGCATGGTACAGTAAAGTCAAGGATACACAGGGGCAGGGAGCTGATTCACAGAAACATTTCTCAAAGGAGGGGGGACGATGCCGGAATCTACAGAAAAAAAATTTAATGATGCAATACAGATGAGACTTGAGAGCCGCGAATGGAGTTCTTCGATAGCAGGGGCGGTAATGGAAAAATCAGCAATCCACGCAGGCGATAAATTTTTCGGATTGGCCTCATGGGTGGTGCCCATGTTCTCGGCTGCTGCATCTGTGATAATAGTGATTACGATTGCATTATCAGGTACTGCAAATTATACATATGCTGATGTATTTCAGGATGCCGGGGATTATACAGGCCAGTCGGTCAGCGAGGTGGACAGCATGATAGAATACGTTTATTACGGAAGGGAATAGGATGAAGCTTAATTTCAGAGATATGGATAAAAGAAAAATTTTAACAGGAGCTGCGCTGGTCGTGCTGTTTTCTTTTATTGTCATCAAGTGTTTTGGAGGCGGGGAATACACGGTCAGGCCGAAGACCGGTCCTGTCGTTGAATCTGTTTATGCTCTGGGAACTGTTAAAACCGAGAAACAGTACAATGTACGTTTCGGAATGAATACTATCATAAAAAAACTCTATGTTCATGAGGGTGACGTCGTTGATGCCGGTTCACCACTTGTGATGAATGACTCATTGCTTGTTGCCCGTTCGCCATTCGCGGGAATTGTAACAGGTGTATCGTTTCTTGAAGGTGAACTCGCCCCTTCGGGCCAGTCAATAGTCAGTCTCGCAGGAACAGGGTCAATGTATATAAAGGTGTCCCTTGATCAGGATTCGATAATACTGGTCAAGAAGGGGCAGGAGGTTGAGATAAGCTTCGAAAATATGAGACAGGAAAAGATCAGCGGTACCGTGGGTTCTGTGTATATGTCAGACGATGAATTTCTTGTAAGGATCGAGACATCTTCTTTCCCCTCATGGGTACTGCCCGGTATGACCTGTGATACGGCCATACTGATAAGGAAAAAAGAAAATGCTATAATGGTCCCGTCGGCAGCCATTACCAACGGCCATGTGGAGATCAAGCGGAAGGGGAACAGGCAGAGAGTCAGGGTTGAATCAAAGACCGTTGATGAGAAATGGGCCGAAATCACCGATGGTTCCATCTATCCCGATGATATCATATACGTGAATGAAAAAAATAAACAAGCCGCAAGCAGCAGTGATAAAAAATAACAGGATGAATTGACATATGTGGTTTGTTGCGCTTAAACATATATTTTCAAGGAAGAGCCAGACCCTGCTTACATTCCTCGCGATCGTACTGGGTGCGGGCGGTTATGTTGTTTTTTCAGGTATTCAGCTTGGTTTCCAGCAGTTCATGGTGAACAGGCTCATCGAGAGCAGCGGCCACATAAACATCAGCGCGCGCGATGAATACATTACACCTGAATCTCTTCGGGGAATTTTTTTTGACGGTGCTGACCTCAGGTGGCTCAATAAGCCCTCGGGCAGCAGGTCGAACAACAAGCTTACCAGCGCTGTTGCCTGGTTCAAGAAACTCGATTCAAGCCCTGATGTAATTGCATATTCCCCTGAAATATCTAAAAGCGTGATAATTTCACGGGGCAATTTTACAAAAAATATATCCCTGGTGGGCATCGATCCGGAAAAACACCTCTCATCTACAAATTTCGGAAACGATATAACATCAGGTAATTTCAGGTCGCTTAACAGCGGGAGCTCTGTGGTATTTATGGGTGAGAGTCTGATGAAGTTCCTGGGGATTAAAATAAACGATTCGGTTACGGTTTCCACTTCAGATGGAAAGATGAAGCCCATGAAGGTAATCGGTTCATTCGATTCCGGCGACCATCGCCTGGACGAACGTACGATTTATGCCTCGATAAAGACAGTGCAGCGCGTGACATCTGCCAGTGGTGAAATTACTGAAATAGCAGTTAAGGTCAGGGATTTCGCAAGGGCAGCTGAAATTGCCACTGCATGGAGCAGTATGAGCCGTGACAACGTTGAAAGCTGGGACCAGTTGAACAGGGACAGGCTCAGCATGATGAACTCGCAGGATGTTGTCCGGAATGTAACTACGACAGCGTTTATTCTCATTGTCGCATTCGGAATATATAACATACTCAACATGGTGGTAAACCATAAAAAAAGGGACATTGCCATTTTAAGGTCAATAGGTTATGACCAGTTTGACACAGTTTTTCTTTTTCTTGTGCAGGGGATCATAATCGGTGTTGCGGGTGGCATAGTGGGTCTTCTTGCGGGATATGCCGGCTGCAGTTATATTGAAACAGTGAAGATACCCATGGGAAGGCAGCACATGATGATATCATGGGATTATACAATCTACGTGAAGAGTTTTACACTTGTTGTCGGTGCATCCATCATTGCGAGCTTTTTTCCCGCAAGAACTGCTGGCAGGCTCTCCCCCATCGAAATAATCAGGGGGTCAGACTGAGATGAATGCCATAGAGTGCAGGAGTATTGTAAAGTCCTTTGGTGAGCCGCCCCTGGTGGTGCTCAAATCGCTCAGTTTTTCTGTGGAGCAGGGTGAATTTCTCGGTATAACCGGCAGGTCGGGATCAGGTAAATCAACGCTCCTGTATGTTGTCAGCGGGCTGGATGATCTTACTTCCGGTGAGGTTTTACTCTCGGGAAAAAATATAACTGATTTTTCAAGTTCTGACATGCACAGGTTCAGGAACCTGAACATGGGGTTTGTGTTCCAGTTTCATTACCTCCTCCCTGAACTCACCGCACTTGAGAATATTCTCATGCCTGCACGTAAGTATAAACTTGAACAGAAGAAGAGGGACTATGCCCTTTCGCTCATGGAGAGCTTCGAGGTCATTCACTGCAGGGACAAGATCCCGTCAAAAATGTCAGGCGGTGAAATGCAGAGGACCGCTGTTGCGCGCGCGCTCGTTATGCAGCCCGATATCCTCTTCGCTGATGAGCCCACGGGCAACCTGGACCTGGAGAACGGCGCGAAGGTGATGAATATCTTCCGGAGAATCAACAAAGAGTTCGGTACGACAATACTCATGGTAACGCATGAACCTGACTATGCCGCAATGGCTTCACGCCAGATACACCTTGTAGATGGCATGATTGATATGGATTCAAAGATGGCGAGGAAAAACAATGAGAAAAAAAACAGGCGATAACAGATTGCATCATATATACAGCAGATATTTTTTACAATTTTTTCTGCCGGCACTTCTTTGCATAACGGCCGGGCAACTGGCGGCACGTGAAGCCGGAAAGGTTATAACCTACGAGGAATACCTTAAAGCAGTAACAGACAGCCTTCCGGAAATCAGAAAAAACAGGCTGCAGGTTGAAAAGGCTCAAAACACGCTGGATGGTTCCTACAGCAAAGGAGATGTAAACCTGGTTGGAAGCGGCACCTATTCATCTTCTGATGAGTATAACACAAACATGTATTCGGACACCAGGCGTGTTACTGAATATTCTTTCAGCGCAGGCGTGTCAAAAAAATTTACAGGTTCAGGCACGACCCTGGAAGCAGGGGCAGGTCATGATACAATAACTACTGAAGGTTATGGCACACGTTATTATCCCTCTGTTTATATAAAATTTTCGCAGTCAGTGCTCAAAAATACCTTTGGTGTCATAGACCGGTACGCTGAAAAGAACGCAGAGATGAAACTCGAAATTGAGAAGATACGGCAGGCCCAGTCTGACCGCGATGCGCTCAATTATTACAAAAAGCTTTATTTTACATGGATAGAACTTGTCGAACGCATTGAACTGATGAGAAAATCAATCAACTATGCCACTGAGATTC
Source organism: uncultured Leptospirales bacterium (assembly GCA_964440335.1). Classification (GTDB taxonomy): domain Bacteria; phylum Spirochaetota; class UBA4802; order UBA4802; family UBA5550; genus JAAYBQ01. Next base: position 2,322 of record CAYTSF010000016.1, on the reverse strand, counting down.
AATCCGACACTGAAAAAAAATATAAGTCAGGGCTTGCCGGAATTGAGGATATATACAGCGCGCGTGCCATTGTCTCGCAGTATGGAATCAGGTATGAGTCCCTGATCTCCGAACTCTCGGAAGTCGAGGCTGAGATCAGGGTACTTCTGAATGGTGATGATATTGCACCTGCTCATGGGGAGTTTGAAAAAATGTATGCAATGAGCATTGAAAGCGAATTCAACGATATACCTTTCGTTAATACGTGTAATGCCGAGATATACAGGCTGACAAAAAACAGCCTCGCATATACCCTTGATGTAAACCGCAATCTGCTTCTTCCGCAGCTGGACATCGTGGGCCAGTATACAAGGAAGTCCGCAAATGAAGATTTTTCCGGGGCATATTCATCACTTGATGAAACTGAATACTATATAGGTTTTACAGTATCATATCCATTATGGAACACCGAAGCAGACAGCACGGTCAGGGAGGCCGAACTTGCTGTTGATGAGATAAATGCCGAGTATGCAATTACAGAAAATGCCTATAGAACAAACACTGGTAAACTTGCCGCGTCAAGGCAAAGCCTGAAGAAAATCATTGAGCTTTCTGAGTTGAGATTAAAATCCCTCGAAGCAAAATACAAGACAGTCTACACAAAATACAGGCAGGGGAACCTTCAGCTGCAGCAGGTCATAGATGCTCTTCAGGATATTACCGATGAGAAGATCAGCCTGCTGCTGTATAAAAGCAGCCTCATACAGAATTACATAGATTACATTGACCTTACCAGATGAATCCTGTTCAGTAATTTGAGAATTATACCGTT
>CAYTSF010000016.1:0-1411 GCA_964440335.1 uncultured Leptospirales bacterium | reverse complement strand
GGAATTAACACTGATAAAAATAATTTTTATTCTTGAATATTAAACGTCTAATACTATCAAGTTCTTTGTTTAACAAAAAATTTAACGGAGAAAGAAGATGTATAAACTTTTTGCGAACTTCATGCTTTTAATAGCATTCCTGATCTTTTTAGGCTGTGCGAGCGCACCTGCACCAACTGAAGATCCGGGCACCTATACTGGTGATACCACAGATACAACTGATAATACAATCGTTGATAACAATAATGCATTCAATTATGATCGCAGCATTACCGGTTGTATCCAGGGCGACTGTTCAAACGGCATAGGTACATACATTTGGGAAAATGGCGATAAATATGAAGGTGGCTGGACAAATAATCTGTGCAATGGTGACGGCACCTACTATTATTATTCAGATGGTTCAAAGTATTCGGGGCAGTGGGTATATCACAACAGGGTGGGCCAGGGCACACTCTGGTTCGGTAACGGCGATGTTTATACAGGCCAGTTTAAACGAAATGTTCCAAGCGGCAAAGGCAGATATATCTACGCCGATGGTACGGTTGAAGAGGGTGAATTTCTCCAGTATATGTTTGTGGGAGCGATAAAGCTGCCGGGCCTCAAGGAGAGCGACAAGGTTGAGGTGAGCAAGGTTACAGAGGTAAAGGCAGCCACATTTGAAGTTGTCGTTACCGGCTCAGAACTTAAAATGGGTGACAAACTCTTCGTTGAAATTGATGGAATTATGGCTGCCCTTGAAGTTACTTATCCCATGATGACAGTTGCCCGCTGCAAGATGATCGGGCAGACAAAAGCCTTCGTATTCAAGGTAAAGAAAGGGATGCCTGTATACAGAATTATGGCGGGTATGCAGAAAGGATCCAACGAATTCCTGTTCCCCAATGGTAACAGGTATGTGGGTGAGTTTAAAGGTAACCTTATGCATGGCAAGGGTAAGTTTTACTGGACAAACGGAAACGTATACGAGGGCGATTTTAAAAACGGCATGCGACATGGTAAAGGTGTGATCCGTTTCTATTATGGCTGCGTATATGATGGTGACTGGAAAAGCGGTAAATTTGAAGGCAAGGGAAAATACACATGGTCTGACGGATCGAGCTATATCGGTGACTGGAAAGATGGATGGAAAAACGGTAAAGGATCATATACCTGGCCTGATGGCGGAAAATATACAGGGGAATGGGTTGATGACCTCATGTCAGGCCGAGGTACTTATATTTATGCCAACGGTGATAAATATGAAGGGGAATGGTACAATGACTATATGCACGGGAAAGGCGTTCTCTACGACAGTTATGGAAATGTGAAACAGAAGGGCCGATGGGAAAACGGCTATTATGTTGGAGAATAAAAAAATTTGAATTAAAAAAAAGTCCCGGGAACGGGACTTTTTGATTGCATGAACTAA
>CAYTSF010000015.1:23558-34970 GCA_964440335.1 uncultured Leptospirales bacterium | reverse complement strand
AACTGAATGAGGAAACAAACGCCGTAACATTAAAGCACATACCCTCACTCGACGGACTGCGCGGTTTTGCCATTATTGCCCTGGCCCTGAGCCACTTCATGGTTTCCCGCGCATGGACGGACCAGCCGCTGTTTAACATTGTCCGGGGCGGCTGGATATTCTTTGACTGCTTCTTCGCGCTCTCAGGTTTCCTCGTCACTTCAATACTGCTGGATACGAAGGGCCGGCCCGACTATTTCAGGAGGTTCTACAGGCGCAGGCAACTGAGGATACTCCCCCTTTACCTCTTCGCTGTGATCACCGTGTTTATAGTTTCATTTTTCATCGAAGGAAGGCGAGTGGGCATAACCAGCTTCGATTCCCTGCTGTGGTACATCTTCTACCTGCCCAACCTGGCCATTTCACTGAAGGGCGGCTGGCTCAAGCACAGCAGCTACCTGGTCATAAACCATTTCTGGGCAGTGGGCGTTGAGGAGCAGTTCTACCTCCTGTGGCCCCTGATCGTTTACTTTATACCGCGCAGGGCCCTTCTCTTTGTGGCAACATTAATTCTTGTACTGGGCACACCACTGCGGCAGCTTACAGGCCAAATCTCGGGGGATATCTGGGGACTTGCTACGTACACATCAACCTGGTGCCGCATGGATGCCATTGCCGCAGGCGCGCTAGTTGCAATACTTATGCGCGCGGACCGGGACAGAATCCGGAGATTCAACAATCCCGCGCGCAGGTACCTGCCTGCGGCCAGCGGCCTGATCAGCGCAGGTTTCCTTGCACTGGCCATATGGTGGTTTCCCGTGATCTTTAATCCGGCAGCGGGCATACTGTTGAAGATCGATATATTCTGCCGGCTTATGTATGCCGCAGCCGCAGCTTACGTGGCATACAAGGCAAAGCAGCTGCGCAATGACGATGACATGCTCCGCACATTCCTGCGGGAGGCATGCAAAGCCGTTTTTGCAGCAATGCTGACCAGGATGATCTTTGACCTGGGATGGGGCGGCGGACAGGAGAAGTTCACCCATTCGACTCTCTGTTTCGGAAGCTGCATATACATCCTTGCAACAACGAATACACGCACAGCGCTCAGGAGTTTTTTCGAGAGCAGGTTTCTTGTCCATATCGGTTTCTTCAGCTACGGCATATACCTGTTCCACCATATGTTCAGGCCCATCTACGGCATGACCATCGAGCGGTGGTTTTTAGAAAACGCGAGACTCAACCCCTTTATGGCGCAGTTCCTGTATATAGCGGTTGCAGGGGCAATCAGCTACATATGCGCACGCATAAGCTGGATTCTCCTTGAGCAGCCGTTCATGAAGCTCAAAGGCTGAAACGGGTAACGTCCCGGGGGATGAGTTGCTGCCAATCCCCCGGCAGATTTATCCCCATGATTTTTTGCCTCTTTCACCCGTCAGTATTATTTTAGATACAACCTTTTGTTATCCACTGATGAGGTGAAACAGATGAAATCCGAAAGTATTACAAATATTACAGACCGGGGCAGCCTTGCGGCCCTGTACAATTCCAGGTTTGCGGGGAGGGATGTTTTCCTCAGGACCGATGGTATTAATATCAAGGTCAGATTCATCAAATATGACAGCGGCAGGGTTTACCTGGACATACCTGTAACCGATTATGAATTTACCCGTACATCCATATACACCCGGAGCAAGGATGAAATTGTTTATTCCCACATAATACCCCACTCTGTTGATAACGACTACTACATATTTGAAATTGAGGGCTCACAGGTTTTTACCGCACCAAGAAAAGAAGAACGCCTGCAGGTCAGTACAACACCGGGGAAAAAGACCGTAATCTCGCAGATAATTTCAAGCTTTGTCATAAAAGAATCAATGCTGCGAAACCGCTCAAGGATTGACTGGATTCGCCATGAAATACTTTCGAAGGTTTCGCCGCAGAACAAAAATGCTCACGTTTACTTTCTCGGCGACAGATACAGGGACGTGCGCATGAGCTGGATCATGGATGACAGGGAACCTATCTTCATCCCGGACATAAACAGCGGCCCTGAAACATCTGAACACATAACAGACACCGCATCGTACATCCGGGACATATACTACCATGACACGACCCTCCAGGAGCGGAACCTCGTTTCCGAGATCACAATTCCGCTGCTCTACAGGATGATGATGCCCTTCGGATACATACAGGTCAATGATACCGGTGCGCTAAACGAAGAAAACTATTTCATGCTCAGAAGGCTTGGCATGGCCTACTCGGAATCGCTTTCAAAGGACAGCCAGCTGTTCAGGCCATCGGATGACACGATCTCCATTTCTGACCTCTCGATGACCGGGGCAGGGATAATTTTCAGGGAAAAGTCGCTGCTGAAGCATTTCAGGGAGGACGCGCTTATCATTTTCACGGCCCATATGCCATCTAACGCGCAGTCTACGTTACTTTGCAGGATTGTGAGCATCAGCTGCTGCGACGGAGTTTACCGTGTCGGGTGCGCCATCGAGAGCATTGACTCGGAGGGATCGGCGCACTATAAGAATTTCCTGACCTCGTCCTGACCGTCAGGAGTTGCACCCATTCCTGCTCTCCTCAAATGAATCGAGCATTTCGCACAACCTGTGAAATTCTTCAATATCTGTTATGCGGGAAAGTTCCCTGTAATCAAGGATAAATCCGCTGGGCCTGTGCCTGAGAAAACAGGAATCCCAGAGATCAGTGGAAACAAAGCCGTCCCTGAAATCGTACCTGCATGGTTCAAACAGGTCCAGTTTTCTCCTGATATAATTCACCTTGGCGAAGCAGAGCGCGTTAATCCTGCCGAGCAGCATGACCATGTCGTGTTTTTTTATAAAGGAGTGCCTGAAGACGCGGCGCGGGCAGGAGTTCTCATCTTCGGATATCCAGAACAGGTCAGGGGTCGATTTAAGGCGGTACCTCTCGATAAGTTTCACCTTCTCCGCCGGGAGTTCAGCCTTCAGTGCCGCGTCGCGTGTCTCCTGGTCCATCTTCCTGTAGTTCATGTTCTCCTCATAATGACCGGGGCCTGTTTATTCAGGAAACGGGATTGCTTGCAGCGGAAGGTTAAACCTGATTGCAATAACTGGTGTATTTATCACAGCAGGCATTGATGCAGCATATGCAATGAGCGGGGCCGCAACGGAAAATGCGATTATACCCAACAGTTCAGGCATGAGCTGGCAGGCTTTCATGAACTCCCCTCAGCCTAAATCCATGGAATAGACGCAGGCATCCAGACCTGCGCCGTAGAAGTCCGGATCTTTTCCGTTCATAATAAAACCGTTTTTTTCATATAACGCCCTTGCCCCGGCGTTATCCTCCCGGACATGAAGCATCAGGGAGTGCACGCCTCTGCCACGCAGCTCACGGACCATGAAATTTATAGCCGTATTCGCGATCCCCTGCCCCCTGAACCTGCGGTCAATTGCAATTGATTCCATGTAACCCCGGCCATCTTCAACCATAAAAAGAATATAGCCCGCAACGTGTCCCTCAACATTTATCATGAAAAAACCGCTTCCATGCGCATCAAGGAATCCATGAAGGTCATCCACGTTCATCCTGTCATGATCATTGAATGAATACTCCTCTATCCTGAGCAGTTCATCAAAATCCGCCACGCTCACCCGGTTAAAAGTAATATTTCGCTTCGTGTTAATGGTTACCCTCCGTTTATGTTCATCCCTTCAGGCGCCGCGCCCTGATGTATGAAACAGCGCATCCGGCCCCGAACCAGATTGAAACCATCATGACGTAGAAGATCCTGAATTTTATGTCATACATGTCGCCGTACAATGAAGAGTCGCGGCCCAGGCTGTCGAGCGCCTGGAAATCAAAGATCCAGAAGAAGGGGCAGATCACAAGAAGATGGAACGCGGCAATGTATTCGGTAACATGGTTCATGAACTTCGCATATACCGGGTGCGTTATAAGGTAAGCTGATACCGCAAGAATGTGGTATATGACCACTGCCCTGATGCCGCCGTGTATTATGCTTTTCTCACTGATCCTCCGCAGAAGGCGCGGTACCGTAACGCACAACAGGGCCATGAAAGCAAGGTTCACGGCAAGGCTTATGCCGTTGACCCTTTCTATGGCCAGGATCGAGCCGCCTGAAAATGCAGCCGCAGGAAACCCTACTGAAATGTCTCCGCACGACCTGAGGAATGGAAGGAAGCAGACCACGAAGAAAAATGCAGCTACCCTGAATTTATTTCTCACCATGTTTTACCCGTTCAATACAGCCCGATTCCGGTATTACACCGATTGATAATAGATATAAAGAAGCACCTGCCTTGTCAAGTATTAGCACAGCTAAACGTGAAAAGTACAGCCAGCAAATTCACATTTTCTTAACACTCACCACCCAAAAAATCTTGACCGATGCAGTAAAAACGGCATGTTTATTTCAGCTCAAAAAACTTTTAGGAGACGCGGCATGCCCGGCAAAGATGACAACCTCAGGAAAAGATCGTTCATGCTGATTATCCTTTTCGGGGTAATCAGCCTTTTCTCTGACACAATATATGAAGGTGCGCGCTCGGTGAACGGGCCATACCTTGCACTGCTCGGGGCCAATGCAGCCATAGTGGGCTTCGTGGCCGGCGCGGGTGAACTCATGGGCTACGGCATACGGGTCTTCACCGGTTACCTTTCTGACAAAACCAGGTGGTACTGGCTCTTCACGTTCATCGGCTATAGCATGCTGCTTTCAGTCCCTGCCATGGCACTTACAGGCATATGGCAGTTCGCGGCGTTCTTCATAGTAATGGAACGTCTCGGCAAGGCATTCAGGAGCCCCTCAAAGGACACCATACTCTCCATGGTCTCAAGCAGGGTCGGGCGGGGATTGGGATTCGGACTCCACGAGGCCATGGACCAGATCGGCGCATTTATCGGCCCCATGATCTTTTCGGCTTTATTCGCATACTATAGCGCAGGCGGAACTGCGTCTGCATCCGATTATCGCAGGGGATACATGCTTCTCCTGATACCATTTGTCCTAATGCTCCTGAGCCTTGTCACTGCCCGCATCGCAGTGCCCGAACCTGAAAAGTATGAACTATCTTCCGGCGATTCTGCGCCTGTCTCTGAAAAGTTCCCGCCGGTTTTCTGGGCATACACGGCATTCTCATTCTTTGCTACAGCCGGATTTGCAGTATTCACACTCATTGCCTACCACATCAAATTCCATTCGCTCATGAACGATGCGTACATCCCTGCAATATACGCAGGTGCCATGCTTGTTGATGGAATCGCCGCAGTCATCATAGGTAAAATCTATGACAGCAAAGGCCTTGGACTGCTTATTTTCATGCCGATCCTCACACTGCCCGTTGTGTTTCTCTCGTTCTCAATGTCTGTAAAACTTATCATCGCTGGAGCTGTGTTGTGGGGAATGGTCATGGGCATGCACGAAACAATAATGAAGGCTGCAATAGCAGACCTGACCCATGTCAGCAAAAGGGGTATGGGTTACGGAATTTTCAACGCTGTTTACGGCGCCGCACTCTTTGCAGGCGGCACAGCAATGGGGGTACTGTATACCAAAGGAGGTTATGTGGGCATAGGATGCTTTTCCATAATAATGGAACTCGCTGCTGTTGCCATATACTTTAAAGTTCTGTCAAAACATACCGTGATCGCTATGTAACTTCAATTAAAAACCACTTATTTTGCAGGATCTTTAAGAGAACCCTCCTTAAAAATCCTGCAATGCAAAACGGACGTTTAATTGCTGGAAAATTTAATGTAATATGAAAAATTTTAGTAACCTGAAACCAGGAATTTAATCAATTAATTTAATTCTTAAAAACTTGCAAAAAGCTTCGGAAAGGATTATATTATACCTGTAAATTTTTTCAGGAAAACAATCCCCCGGAACAAAAACAAAACCAGTACAGGATGGTATAACCTTGTCACAACTGAATCTTGAAGCATTTTATAAACTCTCATATGGCCTGTATGTAGTCAGCTCAAAGAGCGGCGAAAAAATGAACGGCTTTATTTCAAATACTGTTTTCCAGATTACAGCGGAACCGGCCCAGCTCGCCATATGCTGCCATAAAAATAATCTGACAGCGGACCTTATCGCATCCAGCGGGCTCTTTACTGTTTCAGTCCTGGGGAGCAACGCCAGCCAGGAACTCATTTCACTCTTCGGATACCGCAGCGGCAGGGATGTTGACAAGTTTGCATCAACTCCCCATACCATGACAGCTTCAGGCGCACCGCTTGTCACACAGGACTGCCTGGCCTGGTTCGAGTGCAGGGTAACACAGTCTGTTGATGTGGGATCTCACCTTCTTTTTACTGCAACAATTTTAAACGGAGAAATGACTGACATCAGGGATGAGCCCCTGACCTACGCCATGTACAGGGACATACGCAAAGGGAAATCCCCGAAAAATGCCCCCACATACGTGGCAGAAAACGAGGCCCCGGCAGGAACAGCAGCAAAGTACCGGTGCGTCATATGCGGACATGTTTATGATCCGGCAAAAGGCGACCCTGAACACGGCATAGCAGCCGGCACGGACTTTAACGATCTCGCCGCAGAATGGACATGTCCCATTTGCGGCGCAGGCAAAGAAAATTTTGAAGCAATAATATAATTATAAAATAAATTTCAGGAGAGATTAATATGGCGTCAATAAAAGGAACAAAAACTGAACAGAACCTTTTAAAAGCATTCGCGGGGGAATCACAGGCAAGGAACCGTTACACATACTTTGCAGGCCAGGCCAAAAAGGAGGGACTTGAACAGATCGCCGCGTTTTTTGAAGAGACTGCGCTTAACGAGAAAGAACACGCAAAACGCTTTTTCAAGTTTCTCGAAGGTGGCATGGTTGAAATTACCGCAACATACCCGGCCGGTGTGATCGGTACAACACTTGAAAACCTTAAAGAAGCGGCAGATGGAGAAAAAGAGGAATGGGGCGAACTTTACCCTGAATTTGCAAAAATCGCGGAGGAAGAAGGATTCAAGGACGTGGCTGCCGCATTCAGGCTCATAGCTGTAGCAGAGAAGGCACATGAGGCAAGGTACAGGAAACTCTACGAAAACCTGCAGGCAGGCAAAGTATTTGAAAGCAACGGCAAAATTGTATGGAAGTGCAGGAACTGCGGCTACCTTCACGAAGCTGAAAAAGCTCCGGAGATGTGCCCTGCATGCCTGCACCCCAAAGCATATTTTGAAATCAAGGAAACAAACTTCTGACATGCTCACGCCCGGTTCCGCTGTGACCGGCCCGTAACCTCACAGCAAAGCGTGCGCCCGTGCCGGGCGCACCACCAAAAAAAAGACCATTGAAAAATGGTCTTTTTTTTCTCCGCGAATAAGGCACCATTCATCCACTCATTTCATTTCCTTTCACCGGTAGATTCATCGAGCGAAATGGACTTCCCGTCAGACCTGATAATTACCCTGTCATTCTTCAATTCAATCTTACCGTCGTTCCTGATGGCCTTCTTCCAGATAACCGGCCCGTCAGACATTGCGCAGAAAACGTACTCACCCGCTGCGATAAAAAGCCTGTCCCCTTTCTGTGCAGGCTCACCAATGACCCTGCCCTCCCACATGACTTTACCATCCTTGATAAAGTAGACATCAAATCTGGTAATGAGCAGCCTCCCTTCAGGAACCGGGGATGTCTTCTCCTGCCTCACAACTGCGGATATTCTCTTTACATCCTCACGGGTCTTCTTCTCAACCTCAATGATCTCCCTGTTCTCCCCGGTGAACTCCTCCGCCTTAAACTTCTCAATCCTGTCATCCTTCACCCCCACATCATCTTTTGTCCTGGCGATTACATTGTCCAGTACCCTGTCTGACGATGTTTCATCTTTGCCGGTTTCCTCCCTGAGTGCCGTCTCCACTGCCTTCTCAGCGTCCCGCGCATCCTCCTGGGTGATAATAACCTTCTCCTCCTCCTCAACAACCGGGGCGTTTTCCAGCACTTTATCTATGCTCGAATCAAGCTGTTTTACCCGCTTGACCACCTTGACCTCTCCGCTGAAAACTTTGATCCTGGTGGTCTGCTTTTTGTCGGTCTCAACGGTAAACTGCGTTCCCCTGACACCCGCAACAGCAGTTGGGGTTTTTACAATAAAACTTTCAGACTTCAGCAGCTTTTTCGGTTTGCACAATATCTTCCCAGTATTAAGTCCCAGAGCAGTATTTTCAATATTACCGTTTTTAAAAAGGGTGGAGATCGTCACGCTTGATAATGCCTTTATGCGTATGACAGAATCACCAATCCTGATATCACAGAATGAATTCGCACCTGTGGCTATTACATCGCTCTCTTTTATCACGTCACCTATGGCAGCCTCCGCGCTGTTCTTCTTAACATCGCCAATAATAAAACTGATTATCGCGTGCTCCTCAACTTCCTGTTTACCACACCCCTGCATCGCCACGAATAACAGCAGCAGTATTGGCCAAAAAACTTTATTTTTCATTCCAAGCCTCCTCACACATAGAGATCACACCATGAATATAGGGCGGTTCCAAAAACTCCGTTTTTAAAACCGCAGGGAGCCCCTCCGGAGCTTTTAAAGGGGCTACGGTTCGACTTGGCTCACCAACCGCCGCCCCTTTGACCCTGTAAAAATTGAGTTATTAGAACTACTCTATATACTGTTTTAAAAATTTCTTTAAACCAGTCAATACAACAATACTTAAACGGATTGCCTTATACCAATCAGAAATTGCATTCCAGGCAGGAAAAGCAGCAAGTCCGGATTAATACCTGGACACATATTTCACTGAGAATCAAGTACTATATGCTTTAGCTGCCTGACAGATTTTTATCACCATTTATATAATTAATTCGACATAAAAGGGAGCTATATTCATATAAAAGAGAACAGATTACGACTTTATTGAAGGGGTAAGGCAAACTTAAATGTCTGCATCATTAGAAAGCACAATTACAGCAGCAATCCTTGGAGATGCTGCCGGATATACACTCGAAGGATTTAAAAATACACATATACAGGCATTGTTCCGTGAACCGGCTGTTTACCCCGACATGTCGGATGTAATGAAACATGGCCTGGAAAAATGGAGAAAACCAGGACTATACTCCTCCATTACCCAGCTGCTTCTCCTCTCATGCGCCTGCACCGGGCACCGCCATTTCAACAAAAAAAAATTCATCGAAACAGTGAAGGATTCCCCTGAACTGCCCCACAGTGAATTCAGCTATTTCAGGAATCCCGGCGCAGCAGAGAAAAATTTCATCACCGGCGCCATGGATGAAAAAATACCGGAGAGCGCCCGGTTTGACCGCCCCTGTTCCCGGATAATACCTATTTCACTCTCGCTTCTCATGACAGGGCTTCCGGCGGAAGAGATTGTTATGCCCGTAATCGAGTATGTTTCACTTTACACATACGATATATCCACTGCGGTGTGTTCGGCCATACTCAACGTTCTCATGTGCGGGGCATCCGGTGGTAAAAGTGCATCGCTCCTTCCTGATGCCGAAACAGCAGCAGACATTGTACTAAAAAAAGTCCGGGATGAACAGCACCAGCTTTTCAGTTCAGGATACAACCCGGATTATGTCATCAATGAAGCGGAACGCATGAAAATCCTTCTATCCAGGCTCAGAGCCCTGAAAGAACCAGATCATGCAGAAAGAATTATATGTGATGAAACGAACAGGATGCTTAAAACTCCTGTGACAAGAGGGAGTGTTAACCTTCCGGGCCTTATTCTCCCCTTTGCCATTTCAATTGCAGCTCTGAGCCCTGACCCCTGTGATGTTGCACTGATTGCGGCATCACAGGGAGGATCAGCTTCATCGCTGGCCTCAGTTGCAGCTGCTGTACGATCAAAAACAGATCCTGACCCGTGGCACCCTGAACTTGCAGAGAACCTTGTGAACAAAAAACGGATAATTTCAATTATATCCGACATAACGTCACGAAAGAACCTTCAGCAGGCAATTGACGACATAAAATTATACGAACCTCAACTCTCAAACAAAGAGCATGAGGAATTCCTTGCTAAGAATAAAAAATCCGGTAAAAGCAAACCTTCAAAACCTGAAAAAAACCGCAAACAGGCTGAAGAGGTGCTCTCAAAACATGTTGTTGAAAGCTGGACAAAAACCGACAAAGCCCGATGGAAAAAAGAAAAAAAAAGAAAAGATGAGGATTGAGTAAAGGGGAACCGATAGATTATATAACCGATATAAAATATTTGACAAATTGTATAAATTTTTATACTTATTGTATTGAATCGATCAGGTAACATTCCTCTCAGGGTTGAAAATCATGGTTGTAATAATGATAATCTGCAGCCTGGCTCAGGCGGAATTTTTGATCGCACAATACATCATTTCATCATGGAGGGGATAGATGTTCAGAAACAATCTCACGAAAAAAGCATCAGTATTGGCATTTATCATGCTTATATCAGGAACGATAATGGCAAGGGATATGTCATACCAGATTATTGATATTGAAGATATATCAAGATATACCGAGGACCGGCTCGTCTATCAGCAGGTAGAATATATCGTAGACCCTGAACAACACCAGCGTGAAGATACCTCAATAGCTGTTCTCCTGATTATCAGGGACCGTAAAATGTATCTTTTTAAGGATGGATTTGACGATCCGAAAATTGTTGAAGAAAACCGGTTAATCAAAGAAACGCAAAATGAACTGATCCGCAATGAATTATGGGAAAGGCAGATAGACGGGCAGCCGGATTTCCTGGTAATAACAGACCGCAGGACTGAAATCCTTAAAAGGATCACAACCAAGCCCACTGACAACATTCAGGAGGCATACAGTAAATATTATCAGACCATACGCGATAAATTTATTAAAGAGCATGTTGATGTATTCCGGGGCCTTCTTATAAACCGCAAAGAAGCTGAAATCAAAGTTGTCAGAACACCTCTTGCAAAACATATAAATGACACAACAAATGAAACAAAATATTTCACATCAGTTACAGCAAAAACAAAGGATGGCATGATTTATTACGCCGAAGATTCAGATGGTGATGGTGTCACAGAAAGTTTCTCGGTAGACCTACCAGATGGTTTCAACTGGGGATACAAATCCGGTCCAAACATTATATTCATATATAAAAACACACAGGTTAATGTAAAAAACCTTATTCAGAACCTGGCAAAAGAGGCATGGGAAGGCACTACAGAGGAAGGGGCCATTATCGACAAAGAATTTTCAACACTGGAGAAGCAGACTATCGAACTCATAGATGACATAGTCAGAATGGACCCTGAAACCAAAAAAATACTTAAAAAGGACCAGTAATATTATTTCACTGGTAATAAAAAAACCCGCAGGATTTGCGGGTTTTTTTTTCGGATCTATTGTTTGTATCAATCAATCTTCTTCATGTATTGAGACTTGTTAACC
>CAYTSF010000015.1:0-23458 GCA_964440335.1 uncultured Leptospirales bacterium | reverse complement strand
TCGGATCTATTGTTTGTATCAATCAATCTTCTTCATGTATTGAGACTTGTTAACCCCTGGATTGTATGGCAGAAAATCCAGCGGATTAAGCGGAAAATCACCATATCTCATTTCAAAGTGCAGGTGATTTCCAGTTGAATTTCCTGTACTGCCCACATATGCAATGATCTGCCCTTTTTTTACGATTTCGCCCTCTTTTACAAGAAGTTCTGAGGCATGGCAGTAACGTGTAATCATATTATTTCTGTGCTCAAGCCAGATAGTTTTACCGTAGTTTTCCATAAAACGTGCTACAACCACCCGCCCGCTGCCAGCTGCAAGAATTGGCGTGCCCCTTCCTGCAGGGATATCGATTCCTTCATGAAAAGTTTTCCATCTGCGGCCGAAAGTTGATGTTATCCTGTCGAACTTGGCTATGGGCCAGCAGAACTCCTCTCCTGCCCCTTTCTCCTGACCGGAAGGTGCTATTCCCTTGGATTTCATATAGGCTATATATGATTCAGAGAGGGGGATAAAAATCTTCTCCGCAGTCCTGTAATCTTTCCCGTTCAATTCAATGATCTTTTTTTCTGATGAACTGTATGTCTGGATAATATAATCCAGTTTATCATTATCTGATGATTCAAGCCAGAATCCGGTCATACCTTTAAATTCAACAATTTTCTCGTTCTCAATACTGAAATTATCCTGGGCAAAAATACCCGTTGAAATAACAAATAAAAAGATCGGATAAAATAATAATTTAAACTTCATCAATGTACCCTTATTGTAAAAAAGACTTTTATGTATTTCCGGCGAATTTGAATAAAAAGATTTTAAAAATTTAAGAATTTCTGTCAAGAATTAATGCTTAAATTTCTGCATGCCGCAGGAGCATTTTAATATGCTTTCTGCACTGAACAAATGTCAAACAATTAATCCCGCGTTTTAAAAAAAATATCATGGACATAAAAGTGTACCCGATACATACCAATTTTGCTTGAACAGACTGATGATGTTCATTATTATATTTAATGCTGATAAAAACGGGTTTCATACACCGGTTTTTTAATCAATGAACTATTGCATTCTCAGACTGGTGCCAATGTTGGGGGGATTTATGAAATTCACAAAAATGCATGGGGCAGGTAACGATTATATTTTTGTCGAGGACCTGAAAAATACAATAAAAACTCCTTCAAAACTCGCTGTTGAAATGAGCAACAGAAACTTCGGCATAGGCTCCGATGGTCTTATCCTGATCCTCAAATCAAAGGAGGCTGACTTCAGGATGAGGATGTTCAATTCCGATGGCAGTGAATCAGGGATGTGCGGCAACGGCATCAGGTGCTTTGCAAAATACGTTTACGATCACAAACTTACTGATAAAGAAAATATTTCCATCGAAACAGGCGGTGGGATTAAACACCTTGAGCTGAAGATAAAAAATGAAAAGGTTGACACGGTAAGGGTTGATATGGGCGAACCGCAACTGCTGCGCGAGTCCATCCCCATGCTGGGCGATCCGGGTATGGTCATCAATGAAAACCTGCACCTTCCTGATGGAATTAATTTTTCCATAACGTCACTTTCAATGGGGAATCCCCATGTAATAATTTTTGTTGAAGATGCGGAGAACTTCCCCGTAGCAAAATACGGGCCTGTTATTGAAAACTTCAACCTGTTTCCTGAAAGGACCAATGTTGAATTTGTCCAGGTGATCAACAGGAAGGAGGTCATTCAGCGTACATGGGAACGGGGTGCAGGCGAGACGCTGGCGTGCGGTACAGGTGCCTCTGCGGTTACAGTTGCAGGCGTACTGACCAGGCAGACTGAGCGCAGGCTCACGGTTCATCTTTCAGGCGGGAAGCTCAAAACAGAATGGAATGAAAAGAGTAATCATGTCTACCTTACCGGCCCGGCCGTGGAGGTGTTCCGGGGAGACTGGCTGCTTTAGCTATATCTCCCACAACCTCTTGTTAGGGATACCCTTTTCGAGCAGTATAACTTTTTTTATTCCGGGAACATTCTCAACAATTGTCTTTTCAAGAGCACCCCTGAACATCTGCTCTGACCCCTTGACAACAGTTATCTCTTTCTGGAGCATAACAGGCATAAGGTCAATTACACAGGTTTTGCCGTTTCCATCCTCACTTTCAACAATCCAGATCTTCTTGATTATAAACTCGGCAGGCACATTGAAACGGGTATTCTCCTGCTTTAAACCGTCGGCAACAAGATAGAACAGCCTGTGAACAAGCTTGTCATCCTCAATTGCAGAATATACCCTTACCTGCTCTTTAACTATTTCGGTACAGCCATCCGAGGGGACATATATTGATATGGTTTTATACTGCTTGATTGCCGGGACAGGCGGAAAAATATCAAAGATGTTTTTATCGACCAGGAGGCACATCATCAGGTAACCGAAGAAAAAAAGCCCGGATATGGTAAGAAGCATGATCCTGTTGCGTTCCTTTATATCCGCTTTTGCTGCGGCTATTATTTCCTCAATCTTTTTTCTGAACGCAGAAAAATACTGTTTAACGAGGTCCCCGGCTCTAAGTACTGCGACCTTGACATATGACGGTCTGAGCTTCTGCTGTACCTGGATGAGTATTTCATTAAACTTCATAATAGTATCCTGTTATCTCTTTTATTCGGCCTGTCTGAACTGTGCAAGTATCCCGTATCACAGATAATCAGGTACAAAACCGGCAGTTACTGTTCAATCATTTTATTGTATTCTTTAATAAAATTTAATATTCCGTCGCATATGCCCCGGGCGATCTTCTCCTGATAGGTGCTCTTTTTGAGGAATGACGACTCCTTTTTATTAGTGATAAACCCTGTCTCAACAAGTACGGCAGGCATCAACGCGCCCCTCAGCACAAAAAAATCCGCCTTGTGCACACCCCTGGACTTAAACTCGGTAATCCTGAGGTCCAGGTGCTTCTGAACAAGGCTTGCCATGAGCCCGCTCTCCTTCTGTATCTGCGTGGTCATCATCAGGGCTTCCATGTATTCCACGTCATCGTACCTGTTGTCTTTTTCAAGTATGATGACATTGTTTTCGAGGGCAGCAGTTTTTCGGGCTTCATCGTTTGTCGGGTTCTGCGAAAGGAAATATGTTTCGAAGCCGGAGATCCTGGGGCTTATGGATGCGTTTACGTGGATGCTCACAAAAAGTCCGTTCACGTCCTTTTTCAGTTCCCTGTTTGCTATGTCGGTACGCTGCGCCAGTTCGATAAACCTGTCGTCGCTCCTGGTCATCCTGATATTTATCTTTGTTTCTTTCTTAAGGAGTTCCCTGACCCTCTGTGCAATTTTAAGCGTCAGGTCCTTTTCCCTGAGTCCCCCTTTGCTCATTGCTCCGGGATCTTTTCCGCCATGCCCGGCATCGAGAATGATAAAACCTATTCGTCCCCGGACTATGGGGGTGCTCCTCTCCTTCTCAGGTTTTTCCTCTTTTTTACGGGCTATAAGCATAAGTTTGCCGTTTTTAAATCCGGCATCCATGTCGTTGAAAAAAGCACCGGCCAGGGCAAGGGCCATGTCAGCCGGGATGTAGATGTCACCGTTGATCCTTAAAACTTCAGAGGTTGATGTAAAGAGGGAATTGTCTATGATTGCAACCGAGTATCCGGTTTTATACACCATGTAATGGTTTTTGTAGTAAAGCCTCCCCTTCTGGCAGATAGTATCAAAGCTGTCCTCGATATCGAGCCTTGATGTAAGGGAATGAAGGGAAATATAATCCCTGCCATCTACAACAGTCGCATCTATGGTTTTATCTGGTGATGCACCCGCAAGCAGAAATGCAGAGGTCACTACCCATAGCAGGAAACTAGCGTTTCTTGTTATGGAAGTAATAGGCCGAATAATTTTTAACATAGAGAAGCGATCCGGGAATGTAAAATATAAGAATCAGGTACACAGACAGGTCTTTGACAGATATGAGATTCAATATCATATAGTCTAATGATGTAAGGTAGACCAGCGCGGAGAGTGCCATGCATGCAACACTCAGTTTACCCAGGATGCTGGGCCTGACATCCACATCGCGCCTTGCAAAAAGAAAAAAAGCGCCTGCAACTATAACGATCTCCCGGAACAGGACAATCATAAGGACCCACAAAGGATATCCCTTAAAATATACAAGAGAGCTTCCGAGAAAAATAAGGCATATCTTATCCGCTACCGGGTCAAGATATTGCCCGAGCTTTGAAACCTGGTTAAATGCCCGTGCAAGAAATCCGTCAAAAAAATCTGAGACTATTATAACTCCGAAATACCCTGCCTGGTAATACCTGTATTTCTGAAGACCCGTTACATTTTCGAGGTATACATAGTAAACAATAACAGGCACTGTAACGACTCTTATAGCAGTGAGAAAGTTGGAGACGGTGAACACCTTTTCACTGAAAAGCTCTCTGATTTTCATTTATGGTCAGCCTGGTTAAATTCAGATAATTCTTGGCCTGATATTTGAAGGCGTCAAGATTTTTTTATATAGACGGGTATATGCCGATGTTCAGGATTTTTAATTGACATCCAGAAGGGTTGGCATAAACCGAATATCTATCATAATAACAGGTTATCTAAAATGAAAACTAGCATATACAGGCAGCCCCTGCTTATTTTTATTGGAATTCTTTTTGTCACAATGTGCGGGAGAGATGCAGGGCAGACACCTCCTATCCCCGGGAATAAAACCGGGAAACAGATAGCCGTTGTTATAACTGCAGGCACTGCGCTGCGAATTGATCCGATAATTTTCTCATCAAGGGTTGAGCAGCTGAAAAAAGGTGAAGTAATCGAAATCCTGGACAGATCCGCAGAGGAAAAAACCATAGGCAACCAGAAGAGTTACTGGTACAAGGCAAAACTAGCAAGCGGCATCACGGGATGGGTTTTTGGAAGCAACATCAACCTGCTCCAGGACTCAAACACGGATAACATGGAATCCTACCTGAGCCAGTTCTGGGAGAAAGAGACTGAGGAATTGAGTACTGCGCTGGTGGGAAAATGGTGGAGCGTAAACCGCTTTGGCGATTACACGAACCACTGCCTCGAAATATACAAGGACGGCAAATACAAATCATACGTAAAAGGGGCAACGAGAAAGAGCGAGGGCAGCTATAATTTCGATTTCAACAAAAGCCAGATTGTCTTTCTCGGCGAAAAGTCATTTGAAGGTGAGCTCACATATGTAAAGAGGGGCGATATCTATACACTTTACAGGGAAACATCAAACGACGAGATCCGTTTTAAGAAAATAAACATGAATCCAGAATCCGAAACAGAGGACCAGGCCAGCCAGAAACAGGGTGACGCCACAGACGCGGTGAAGAAAGACGATGCAAATTAGGATAAACAAATATCTTTCGTTATGCGGTATGGGCTCGAGGCGGAAGGTCGAGGCCCTTATCCTTGAAGGCTGTATTACGATTGACGGCAGGGTCGTTACTGATCTCGCAACAATCGTCGACGCGGAAAAATCCGTAGTGCTGTTTGAAAAAAAACAGATACTGCCTATCGATAAAACATATTACCTGATGCTCAACAAACCAAGGGGCTACATCACAACGGTCAGTGACGAAAAAGGGAGAGCAACAGTAATGTCCCTTCTTCCTGAAAAATTTATCAGGGCCGGGGTAGTACCTGTAGGCAGGCTTGACAAGGATTCGGAAGGCCTGCTGCTTCTCACCAATGATGGAGACCTTTCGCACATGCTCACGTCCCCCTCGTTCAAGGTTAAAAAAGAATACCTGGTTGAACTTGACAGGCCGGCAGTTGAAGCCGACTTAAAAAGGATTGAAAAGGGATTCTTTGTTCACCAGATAAAGGCCCGAACAAGGCCGGCCGTTCTCACTGTAGCCGATAAGTCCGGGATGTATGTCAAGGTGCTGATCTCTGAAGGGAAAAAGAGACAGATAAGGTATTCATTTAAAAATCTGGGATACAACGTGCTCAAGCTGAAGCGTACGGGTTACGGGCCTCTTTCCCTTGGCAGGTTAAACAGGGGGGAATACAGGCTCCTCAAATCCGCGGAGGTTAAGATGCTTATCAATTCCGCGACAAAACATGAAAGCGCGGTTACTAAAAAAGAAAGGGGCTGATTGAGCAGCCCCTTTCTGTTATCAGCCGATTGCCTCGTTCCCTCGCTCCCCGGTCCTTATCCTGATGCACTCCGCAAGGTCAAAGATAAAAATTTTCCCATCACCTATTTCACCTTCAGGCGCCGCTTTCATTATTGCTTTAACGGCAGGATCAAGGTAACTATCATTTACCGCTATCTCAATTTTAGTTTTTTTCAGGAGATTATCAACTTCAGTGACCCCCCTGTAAACCTCTGTTACCCCTTTCTGCCTGCCGCAGCCAAGTACATCGCTAACGGTCATCAGATGAATCCCGTTATCCTCAAGTTCCTTTTTTACCTCATACAACTT
Source organism: uncultured Leptospirales bacterium (assembly GCA_964440335.1). Classification (GTDB taxonomy): domain Bacteria; phylum Spirochaetota; class UBA4802; order UBA4802; family UBA5550; genus JAAYBQ01. The sequence continues at coordinate 17,027 of CAYTSF010000015.1, read as the reverse complement.
ATGAGACTTTATTATTGCGATTATGTATTTCATATTATCCTCCGCTTAATCCATCAGTGTATAGCCGGCTTCATGATGCTGTGTAAGATCCAGGCCAATGTTTTCCTCACGGGAATCAACTCTCATGCCAACCAGTAAGTCGCAGATTTTATAAAGGACGAACGTCCCGGCTGCCGCAAATACAATTGCCACAAGAACACTCAGCGCCTGTACGCCGACCTGGCCGGGATTGCCGTGGATCAATCCATCCGCCCCCCCGATCTCCTTTGATGCGAATATACCAGTCGCAATGGCGCCCCAGATACCGGCCATGCCGTGTACACCGAATACATCCAGCGAATCATCATACCCGAGCTTCGGCTTGACATAGCTGACAAAAATAAATCCAACCATGCTCCCGACTGCACCGATTGCAATGGATGACATTGGTGAAACAAAACCAGCCGCCGGTGTTATTGCCACCAGACCGGCAACAAGACCGGTGATGACACCGAGCATTGTCGGCGTTTTATGAACAAACCAGTCAATGATCATCCATGTTACCGCTGCTGCCGCTGCCGCTGTGTTAGTATTCAGGAAAGCCGAAACAGTCTGCCCCTTAACTCCCAGTGCGCTTCCTGCATTAAACCCGAACCATCCGAACCAGAGGAACCCCGCGCCAAGGACTGCAAAGGGGAGGTTGTGCGGTGATGGCGTTGACCCTTTGCTGTTTCTCTGCCCTATGAGCAGGGAAAACACAAGTGCCGAAACACCGGCAAGTATATGGATTACGGTTCCACCCGCGAAATCAAGCACACCCTTATTGAACAGCCAGCCGCCTGATGCCCACACCCAGTGAGCCATGGGATCATATATTAAGGTTGTCCATAACACCGTGAACATGAGAAATCCCGAAAATTTGATCCTCTCGGCAAATGCACCAACGATCAGCGCCGGTGTAATAACCGCAAACATCATCTGAAAAACCATGAAGAGCTGATGGGGAATTGTCTGCCCCTCCAGCGGAGTAAGACCGACTCCCCTGAGAAAAGACCAGTCCAGCCCGCCAATAATGCCGGCTTTGTCAGGCCCGAAAGCCAGGCTGTAACCGAACAGAACCCACTGCAGTGAAACCACTGCGAGTATAACCATGCACTGCATTAAAATAGACAGAACATTTTTTTTCCTGACAAGCCCGCCGTAAAAAAATGCAAGCGTCGGCGTCATAACCATTACCATAGCTGTTGCTATCAGCATCCACACTGTATCTGCTGCGTTTAACATAAGAACCCTCCAATAATCAAGTTGGTTTTAATTTATTTCATGTGAGGTTATAGTCAACAGGCTGATACAAAAGATTTCAGAATAAGGATGGAATTTAACTGTGCCGTAACATAAAAGGCATCCACAGGGCATTACGCATAACACGCAACAAAATACATATTACGGCAGATTTAAAATTTAACAGGGATGAAACATGAGGAATTAAACAGGGCGCGCCGGTAAAAAGCGGCGCGCCCTGGTATTGCAGGCTTTTCTTACATCACTATTATTTCTTTTTTTTAGCAACCGGGTTTTTTACGACCGCTTTTTTTACAACTGGCTTCTTGGCTGACGGTTTTTTTAATGCTGCTTTCTTAACTACGGGTTTCTTCGCAGCTTTTTTAGCAGAGGGTTTAGGTGCGGTTTTCTTCGCTGCCGGTTTCTTAGGTACGGCTTTTTTTACTGCTGGTTTTTTCGCTACAGCTTTCTTTGCTGCGGATTTCTTCGCGGCTTTCTTTGTTGCAGGTTTTTCTGCCAAAGGTTTCGCAGCGGGTTTTTGAACTGCCGCTGATCCCATGTTGGCCACAATCCATGCCGTAACATCTTTCAGGACTTTGGCAGCTTCGGCAGGGGTTTCGTTTATTGTTTCATGAAAAAGATTTTCGTAGAGGAACAGCTTTTTATTGGATGAAGAGGCATCGTTGTAAAACTTTTCCGATCCTGAATAATCGACAATACGGTCTCCCTTTCCATGAAAAACAAGCAGCGGCTTCTTTATGCTCGATGCATTTGCAAGGGTCTCCTCTGTTGCCCTGCTGAATTCAACAAAAAACCTGGCTGAAACTTTATTGTGGTTAAGCGGGTCGCTCAGGTATGAAGCAACATACTCCTTGTCATGTGAAATATCATCACCGCAGATTCCGCTTGCAGTTGAAAACGAACCGATCCTGGATGAAAAAAAGTTCGCCAGGTTCTTTTTCCATTGCGGGACTTTAAACGCGGGGATAAATCCGGGCGATGACAGTACCAGTACTGATAAATCATCAGGGTAGGTCATGGCATACCTTGCGGCAATGACCCCGCCCATGCTGTGGCCGTAAAGGACTACCGGCAGGCCCCTGTTCTCCTCCTTGACAAACTCTGTGAAAAGTTTAAGGTCATAAATAAAATCCATGAATGAATCTATATGCCCCCTCTTACCTTCGGACTTTCCGTGTCCCCTGTGGTCAAGTGCGAAAACAGAGATGTTTTTTCCCGCCAGGGCCTTCAGTAGATTGGTATACCTTCCCGAATGTTCACCGATTCCATGAACGAGTATGAGCACCGCCTTTGCTTTCTCGGCAATCCATTTCTGAAAGAAGATTTCAACTCCACCCTTTCCAGTATAAGTTCCTGTATCATGATTATATGATTCCATAGACATTCTCCTTATATTTTTTTATCACAAATCGGGAATCATTCCCGCCTTTGATTCATGCGGAGCCGGCCAGAGCAGCCGGTTTATGAAATAAATTTAAAATATTTAAAAACAGATTATTCCTGCTGTCAATCAAATAACTTGACATTATGTGAAGGCTGCCATGTTTTCTTGCCGCATCCGGAAAAAACACTCCTGTACTTTTCAGAAAAACTCAAATAACACTTATGGGGCCGTTGACCGTACCCTGGACGAACTGCCTTACATAGGGATTATCAGTGTTCCTGAAATCATCCGGCGTGCCTGTAAATATGACCCTCCCCTCAAACAGCATGGCCATCCTGTGGGCTATCCTGAACGCTGAGTCCATATCATGGGTCACAACGATGGATGTAATGCCGAACAGGCTGTTCATTTTCACTATAAGCCTGTCAACCGAACCGCCGGTTATGGGGTCAACACCGGTTGTGGGTTCATCGTACAGCATTATCTCGGGCTTCATGGCGATTGCCCTTGCGAGCCCTGCACGTTTCTGCATTCCGCCCGAAAGGTCAGAGGGCCATTTCTCCTCAACACCCGTAAGCCCCACCTGCGTGAGCATGTCCCTTACCACCTCCCTGATCTCATCCTCATGGACCTTTCTCCTCCTTAAACCAAAGGCAACGTTATCGTAGATGTTCATTGAATCGAAAAGCGCTGCCCCCTGGAAGAGAATGCCGTATTTTTTTATTATGGAATCGCGCACCTGCTGAGCCGCTCCGGTAAAACAGACATCATCAACATAAATCGAACCCTCGTCAGGTTCGATGAGCCCGATGAGATGCTTCATTATGACGGATTTGCCTGTACCGCTCTTGCCGAGGACGCAAAAAATTTCGCCCTTCTCAATGACAAGGTCAACTCCCCGCAGCACCTGGTTGACGCCGAAGGTCTTGTGGAGATTTTCGATTTTTATCCCTGGCATGTGGATATTCTCTCAACTTTTACTTTAAATCAAGTTTATATACTATACCCTTTTCAGTTTCATATAATCCGGAAATAAATCAACTCATAAAACAGGATGATGCATGAATATTTCTTTTACATGCCATGGATTGAATAAAAAATGCTCGACATGGTTTTCGGAATCAGGCGATCTCAATATTTATTAAAGTATGGGGTGGCAATATCCACAATAATTCTTATACTTTAAAATACACAGGAGTTCATGATGAAAGAATACAAAAAGGAATTCATTACATTTCTGCTCAACAGCAAAGCCCTCAAGTTCGGCGAGTTTACGCTCAAATCGGGCAGGCTCTCCCCCTATTTCCTGAACACCGGGATGCTTCATACTGGGCAGGCCATCAACAGGCTGGGGAGCTTCTATGCCAGCACTATCGTTGACAATATAAGTGAAGGATACACCGCCATATTCGGGCCGGCCTACAAGGGAATCCCCCTTGCCATTGCCACGGTAAACGCGCTGTTCCAGGAACACAGCATAGACGTGCATTACACATTCAACAGGAAAGAGGCCAAGGACCACGGCGACATGGGCCTCATGGTGGGAAAAACTTTATCGAAAGATGACAGGGTCATACTCGTTGACGATGTAATAACAGCCGGCACCGCTGTACGCGAATCCCTGGACATACTGAAAAGCCAGGGGGACCCTGTACTCTCGGCAGTTGTAATATCTGTAGACAGGATGGAAAAGGGAACCGGCGAAAAATCCGCCATCCAGGAACTCACTGAATCAACGGGACTGAAGTTCTATCCCATCGTAACCATCCTAGACATCATAGAATACCTGAAGACCGGCGGCGCAGCAGGTGCAGGCATAGACCTCTCCATGATAGACAAAATGGAGGAATACCGCGGAAAGTACGGCGTAAGCTGAGAATGTATGATACTCCACTCCGAACTGCAGCTCAGCCCTGAATCGGAATGCCCATACCTTGAGGGGAAAAAATGGCGCACGCATTATTTTTTCGCTTCGCAGCTTTCAGGCGGGGAGCTTGAAATCCTCCTCTCAAGGGGATGGAGAAAATTCGGCATGTACTATTTCAGGCCCGCATGCACCGGATGCGACGAGTGTATCCCCATAAGGGTACGCACCGGCGATCTCCAGATATCAAAAAGCATAAGGCGCGTTATGCGCAGGTGTGTCGACATCAGGATCGAGTTCAGGGAACCCGAATACAGGGATGAGATTTACGACATTTACAGGAAGCATTCCCTGGACAGGTTCGGGAAGGTTTCGGCGCACAGCGACTTTCTCCATTCCTTCTACACGCATTCATGCCCCGGACTGCAGTCAGAGTACTTTCTTGGTGACCGCCTCATAGCCACGGGATTTCTTGATGTATCATCGGACGCGCTGAGCAGCATTTACTTTATCTACGACACTGACTTCATGGATTACAGCCTGGGCACTTACAGCGTGATAATGGAATCAAGGCACGCGGCAGGCATGGGCCTGGCCTACTATTACCTGGGATACTACATACGGGAGAACAAAAGCATGGCCTACAAAAACAGCTTCCATGTGAACGAAAAGATGGACTGGGCCACCGGAACATGGCTCCACGAGGAGGAGTTCAGGGCATAAACTGTTCTGTGCTATCTGGAAATTTTTATGACAGAGCAGATGTCCCCGGTATTGTCTGATGCCGAATCGGGATTATAGGTGTCCGGAAGCCATTCCCCGTCAATGATGAACTTGTACCTGTAAGTCCCGGACGCCAGCCGTTTATCCAGTCTCCATATGCCGTCTGTCCCTTTTTTCATCAGGTCGTTTTCCGGGTTCCATCCGTTGAAGTCTCCCACCAGAGAGATGATACGTGCATCTGGCTTGTATATCCTGAACTGGACCGTGTTCTTTTTTATCATTTTATATGTTACGAACTTATTCTCGGGTGCGTGCTCCAGGTCAGTGGTAGATATGTATGAACCTGCCCGGTCATCCTCCCTGGAAATGTTGTAGGGGTCATCGGTCCAGAGGCCGTCAACATTAAACTTGTATTCCACCTTGTTAAGGTCGGGGTAATCTGCTTCCGGAAGAAAATAGAACCATACTCCGTCCTTCCCCCGATCCATCCTCCTCAGCTTCCATGTGGTAAAATTACCGGCTATGGAAACCTTGCCTGCCTTCCTGTCTTTATATGTGAAGAGCAGACCATCCTGGACAGCGAGCCTTCCTGTGCCTACATTCTGCGGCATTACAAGGCGTATCTTTTCAGGCGGATTGGCATTCCGCAGATGGTTGAGCCTGTCGTACTGGACCTCGGGAAGCTGGTCAGGCCTGGAGGATATTAACAGCACTGCACAAATTATCATGCAGAACTTTCCGGCGTGTTTCATTTTTTTCACCCTGAAACAGAATATAGGGATACCGTGCGGAATACTGCAGCGGCTGCGCAGCAGTACGGCACCGCGTCAGGGTCCCTGTTGCTATAGGTTATTTATCGGTAATGATAAAAAATATTCTGAATACCGCAGATTATTTTTAGTGAAATATTTTCAGGCCCCAATTCCGGGCGGAGATTCAGGCCGCGATAAATTTTCCTTTATTAATTTATAGTTCAGAACTCCATCTTTTTCTGTCGATATAATCAGGGAGTAACTGCTGCATTTCAATACATGCGTAAAATGGCGATTATTAATTCGCTACGGATAAAAAGTTATGCAGCATAATAATAATATGCCATTCATAAAGTGGATATAAACATGTTTTTAAGTTCTTCACGCGCCGGAGGCGTGCGGAGAAATAACAACTGTGGTATACCAATTTATAAATGGCATAAATACGAATTTTTATTGATTTTTAGATTATTAAAATATTATCTGAGTTATGTCGCTTAACAGGTCAATTTACGGGTTACGGAATAATTAATGGCAGCAAAAAAAACAGAAATATCTTATACTCCTGAAGAACTGGAAGAGATAAACCGTATAGTAGGGATTGTTACAGGCGAAACACCGGTTATTCCTGCACGGGAAATCACGCCGCGTGTGCCGGTACAGCCTGAAGCAGATGAAAAATCCGCCATGCCTGAAGAGGAGGAATTGCCTGAACCTTCCGGGATTGAACCTGAGCGTGAAACTGACTTTCACGACATTGAGCAGGACAGGATAAATACCGAAGAGCTGCATGCTGATACAGACCTGTTCCCTGAAGAGGCAGAAGAGATACATGACACGGAAATCGAGGACATTACAGGCAGCATAACAGAGGCTCCGGAGGAACTCCCGGAAGGTGGTGAGGAGATACTATCCCTGGATGACAGCGATATATCCTTCATAGATGAAACTGAGGAGAAGCGCCCTGAACCTTCCGGTTCAGAGATGATGGATGAGTTCGAGGACATTGAAGGTTTCGACGTTGAGGAGGCCCCTGCCCCCAGGAGGCAGAGCGAGGCCATCAGCATAGAGAGTGCAGATGACCATGAAATACCCGACTTCAACGAAATTTCCGTTGATGAGGGAGTTGACATCCCCGAAGCGGATGACCATGAAATACCCGAAGTAGACCTTGACAGCATTGTAGGCGAAGTACCTGAGAGCAGGGAGACAGCCATTCCTGAAATGGAAGACCTGGGCCAGGACGAAATCCAGTTTGACGACTTCGGGAATGAACCGGCTGCGGAGAAGCTCGAAGCCGCAAGCACCATGGATGAGTTTGACGACTTCCACCATGAGGAACTCCTTGACGACTTCCAGGAAGAGAAACCCGCTGCTCCAGTAAAAAAAGATGAATCACCGGGATTTGACGATTTCTCTGACATTGAGCCCGCAGAATTAGGCCAGGACATACCGTTGTCCGGAAAGGAAAGCAGGCCATCTGCCGGGGACGAAGATATACTTACAATAGAACCCCTGGAGGATGAAGACGAACCTTCAGAAAAGCCATCAAGAAAACGCCAGGCAGCGGGAGAGGAAACCGGCGAAGAAACATCGGGCGTGGAGCTGAGCGACAGGGACCTTGCCAGGCTCAAGAAGGCAATGGTACTTTTCAATCCGGCAATACGTCACACGATCAGGGATGTTGTCGTTAATGACCTGCTGCCTCCGGCAGATACAAAGAAACTTGTCGATATGATCGTTTCGGGCAAATCCGAAGACAGCATTCATAAATATCTTGAGAAGAAGCTGAAAACCAGGATCACCCTCGCGGATGAGTCGGGCCAGAGAAGACGCGTAATTGCCGCACGGCCGGAATACACCCTTGAAGGGAGGGAGCGCCAGAAAAAACTGCTGAAGCTCACCAAGATATTTTCCGCTTCTGCACTAATCGGTTTCATCATAATGATAATCTCTTACCAGTTCATATACAAACCCTATATGGCAAAACGCCTCATAAACCAGGGTGTGGAACTCATTCTCGGCAGCTCCCGTGCAGGCAACAGGATTGACCGCAAGCCGAACTATGACAAGGCAGAAGCCCTGTTCAAAGAGGTAAACGACGAGTATGTTGAAAACTACCTCTACGGATACAACCAGTATGCCAGGGCATACCTGAAGATGAAGGATTACAATGATGCGCTGAAGAAGCTTAATGATGCCTATATAATAGACAGGACAAACGTGGATACCCTGAACAACCTTGGTTACTTCTACGCCAAGATAGACAAGAACATATACCCGGCGTACAAACCCAATGTCACGCAGTGGTATTTCGGCGGCAAGAAGGATGAAGCCTCTACCGCAACAAACCTTGACCTTGCCATAAACTTTTTCAAGAGGGCCCTCCTTGTTGATGATGAAAACATCACAGCGCTTGTAGGAATCGGTAACGCGTATTACCTGCAGGGGCAATACCTCAAGGCTATAGAATACTACAAAAGCATACTGAAGGTAGACCCGGATTCCGTTGTGGGTTATTCCGGGCTGCTCAACCTTTACATAGAGAGGGACGCGTTCCCGCTGGTGGGAACGCTGCATGCCGAGATACGCGAAAAGGACATGCTTGAAGAACTGCCATCACCGCTTCTGGCAAAGCTCGCGGCGTACTACCTTGACAAGAGAAAGCAGGGGGACTCGAGCATCAGGATTGACTACGGCGTGACAACTCCGCGCCTCAAGGATTCGGACGACAACACCTATCCCGCAGTCCGGGAAGTGCTGGGCGCACTGAACGAAAAAGACCCGGACTACCCGCCGCTCCATGTACAGTTCGCGCGCCTGAGCCAGGCGCAGCAGAACCTTGAGGCCATGAAAAGGTACCTGGACAGGGCACTGGAGCTGAACGACAAATACTTCAGCGCGCTGCACCTCATGGGCGAATACTTTTACATGATCAACGACCCTGTGTCCGCATACAAATACCTCTCATCCGCAGTGCAGAACTACTACATACAGCCGGAATTCACTCAGGATGAGTTTTACAGGGAAACCGAGAACAGGGGCAAAACCTACTATTACCTGGGCAACATTTTCTATTACTACTTCGACAAGATCAAGAGCAGAGAGGGCGGCCTTGATGAAGAGGTGCCTGATGAAGAAATTGAAAGGATGAACAACTACACCACTGCGCAGAACTATTACACTCTGTCATATAATGACGGGTTCAGCAGCCCTGAACTCAATTATAACCTGGGGCGAATTTATTACCTGAAAGGCCAGAACACCTTCGCACTCGAACGCTGGCTGCAGCTCTACGACGACTTTGTTCAGTCACCCGAACTCATGCTGCCGCTCGGTAACGCATTCTACAAAAACGAGAAGTACGATGCGGCCAAGGGTGAATACCTGAAAATGATCTATGTCATGGAATACGAGGCAGACAAGCGCCCCAACCCGGACTTCAGCAAGAAGAGCAACGTGAAGCTTTTCCAGTCACTGGCAACAGGTTACAACAACCTGGGCGCCGTATACCAGATGCTGCAGGAGTACGACAAGCGCGACCTCGCGTACTGGAAGGCCATAGAATACTCGCAGCGCATGGGCAGGGAGAACGAATATGCCAGGACCAACCTTGCCAGGTCTCACCGGAATGCTGAACCATTCATTGATGACAGCATCCCCTTCAGCATAGACTTCTACCTCGCGGACTGGAGAAAGTAGATTCCGGGGGAATCCCCCGGAGCATACTTGCCCTATCAGCTGACCTCCTCTCCGGAGGTCATATCGAGGACCTCTTTACTTCCGTTGTCATAGACAAGCGTAACATAATCTTTTTTTATGCTGTAGCTCTCAAGCCCCATGTTTACAGGGTGGTGCCAGAGCATGCCGCCGTCTTCCATTGAACTTTTAATGAAGTAGTACCTTGATTCACCATCAATGAAGATCAGGAAAATATGCGGCCCGAAAATCCTGTACATGTACGCCCTGCCGGGGATAAACCAGCGGGTCTTCCCGTCAGACTTGTTCACGGCAAGAAACTGTCCGCCGGTTTCGCCATACTCAAAGGCTATGAAGAAAAGATCCCCCGACCCGATCACGTCGAGGATCGATCCCCCCTCTTCAATTTTTTTTATCCAGAGTTTTCTGTGTTCAGTCGCGGATTTGCAGAGAAGTACTTCGCTTGAGAAGTCATATTGAAGCAGGAAGTTATCCAGTTCGAACTGCTGAATACTTCCTGCTTTCATTTAGTTAAAATAATCCGTAAATCTTGAGAGATGAAGCGATGATTTCAGCAGCTTCATCAACTGATAAGAGCCCCGTGTTCAGAACAAGATTATAGTTCAGCGGATCGGAGTTGTCAAAATGAACGAATTCTTTGATAAAGCTGTCCCTCTCATCGTTCTTTTCAAGAACAATTTTTTCAGCCTCTTTGATTCCGCAGTTAAGGATTTTACTAATCCTTTCGGCCCTGACATGAAGTGGCGCGACGATCCTCACATGGAAACCGTTGGCTATATCGCGTGTGATTATATTGGCCGATCTGCCTACGAGCACAACATTGCCGTTATATGCCAGAGTCCTGACTGTCTCTACAAGTTTCCTGTAAACAGCAACCTGCGGCGGGAACTTGCTGAAGGTTGTCTGCAGGAGATTTGTGAGCTGTCCCCTTGCGCTGTCTGTCAGTGTTGCGGCAAGAGATTCGGACAGTCCCAGTTCCTTTTCAAGCCTATCAAGCAGTTTACGGTCATACGCCGCCCACTCAGGTACAGGCTTAAGTCTTTCATTGAGGATTGATACAAGTTTTTCACCTACATCATAGGCGCCTGCCCCGTACTGCCTTGAAATTGTAACAAATGGTTTGTGCCCCGATGCCGACCTGGGTTTATCCTTAATCTCAACATGGTCAATAGCATCTTTCTGGTCTTTCCAGTACTTTACCTGAGCATCTATATACTTCATCATCGATGCTGAATGGTATCCCATAACGTACCCCCCGGTTATTTTATTATACCTGTCTGGTGCAGCAGCTTTCTCTTCATAAACATCAAAAAACTCTTCCCGCTTCAGCCTCAATGCTTTTTGAAAAAATTATGCTGCATATAATAAAAACATGAAAACATGTCTTATTAGCTCACTTATACTTTCAGAAACAGTTCTGGAACAGCTGAAACATCATCCTGCTCCATAAACCTGAATATTATAATAATACTGAAAAAATTAAAATACTGATGATATAATTTTACTTTTTTTATTTTTTAGACGTTATGAACTCACCGATACGTTCACCCATCTTTATCTTCGTTCCTGCCTTCAACCTGTCAAACCTGACCATGTTCTTCTGGAAAATTATAATCACAGTTGATCCCAGGTTGAATGTACCGATCTCGTCACCCTTCTTTACAGAGGGCATGTCACCCTCACCGTAGAAAAATTCCCTGGGCCTGCGGATGAACCTGTTGGTCACCGCCTTATCGTAAGAGAGAGAAATCTTGCCCACGTTTATTGCGCCGATCTTGCAGACTGCAACGTACCCTTTTTTAGTTTTTATGTACGTTATCAGCCTTTCGTTCACCGCAAAGAGCCCCTTCAGCCCCTTTACCATAAATTCCTGTACAGTAAAAAGTTTTCCGGGAATATTATAGTACCCTGTAATTTCGCCTGTTACCGGTGAATGTATCCTGTGGTAATCGCCCGGTGAAAGATAGAGTGTAATAAAACTGCCATCTATGAATTTTTCCGCCATTTCAGAGGGGATAAGGTCGCGGACCGAGTAGTCCACCCCCTTCGCCTGCAGTATAGTGTCCTTTGTTATCTTCCCGTACTGGTCAACCCGCGAATCTGTTGTTGAAACAACATCCTCCTTTCCACGGGAAATTCTCCTGGCATTCTTCCTGAGCTGCCGTGTAAAGAAACTGTTCAGGTTTCGGAACCCCTTTTCCGGGATTACAGCCTCCTCAAGGTTTACACCGTATTTTGCAACGTACCAGTTTATAATTTTTTGCATGAGCCCTGAAGGCATTGGAATAAGTGCAATTATTCCAAAAATCCTCGAAACAAGACTTTTAGGAATAACGCGAAATAAAAAAATCTTCAATTGTTCATTCATTGATAAAATTTTCTCCAGAGTTTGATGAGACTTTTTATTTTTAAAAACCGGCACGAGTATTCAACCCTACCCTATCTCGCCGCTGTTTTACAACTAAAATTTTAAATTGACATATAATTTAGTAAAAAGAATTAATTGATAAAATTTCACGGTATTTACAGGTAACCTGCACGTTTTGCAGTATTTCCATACCGGAACAGGGGGATTGTATTCCCCGTGAACCGGGGATATGCCCTTTGCATTATCCATGATTAAGTCCCGGAGAATTCAGATAAATGAATCGAGAGGTAACACCATGAAAGACAATTCATACCTTAAAAATATGGACCCGGAAGTATACAAAATCCTGCAGGCAGAGGACAGGAGGCAGGAGGAGAACCTGGTGATGATTGCCTCGGAGAATTATGTCTCTCAGGCGGTGCTGGAGGCTTCATCATCCACCCTTACAAACAAATACGCAGAGGGTTATCCGGGTAAAAGATACTATAACGGCTGCCGGCATGCGGACGAGGTCGAAAGCCTTGCAATAGACAGAATCCAGAAACTGTTTAATGCAAAAGCGGCCAATGTTCAGCCCCATTCGGGCGCGCAGGCGAACATGGCTGTCATGATGTCTTTTTTAAATGCCGGAGATACCTACATCGGCATGAACCTTTCGCACGGCGGGCACCTCTCGCACGGTTCACCCGTAAACTTTTCAGGAAGGTTCTTTAACGTTGTTGCATACGGAGTGACAGAGGAGACCAACCTCATTGATTATGACCAGCTCTACAAACTCGCAAAGGAGCACAAGCCAAAACTCATAATAGCAGGCGCGTCAGCATACCCCAGGATTATCGACTTCAACAGGTTCAGAGAGATAGCAGAGAGCGTGGGAGCAAGGCTCCTTGCGGACATAGCGCACATTGCAGGCCTTGTTGCAACAGGCGACCATCCCACTCCAGTGGGACTCGCGGACTACGTGACAATGACAACCCACAAGACCCTGCGCGGGCCCCGTGGAGGTGTTGTTCTCACTAATGACGAGTTTATTGGCGACATCAACAAGTTCATGTTCCCCGGAACCCAGGGAGGGCCTCTCATGCACACAATCGCGTCCAAGGCAGTTGCTTTCGGCGAGGCCCTGAAGCCCGAATTCAGCGTTTACCAGAAACAGATAATAAAAAATGCTGCCGCTCTGGCAGAGGTTCTCACATCAGGCGGCCTGAAGCTCGTTTCGGGCGGAACCGACAACCACCTGATACTCATTGACCTGCGCAACAAAAACGTCACCGGAAAAGACGCGGCGAACAGGCTTGACCTTGCAGGGATAACATGCAACAAGAACGGAGTTCCCTTTGACGACAAGTCACCCTTTGTAACAAGCGGTATAAGGCTTGGCAGCCCGGCCCTCACAACGCGCGGACTTAAAGAGGATGAATTCAGAAGGGTGGGCAGACTGATACTCCAGATAATAAACAACATGGACAGCGATGATGTATTGAATAAAGTCCGGGCAGAGGTGAAGGAGATATGCGCATCCTTCCCTACAGATTTTCTGAGGATTTAATGCGGGATGGCCGGCAATGGTAAAGGGGCTCTGAGCCGGATACTGGCAGTTCTGCTCTCTCTTGCGGTTTATGCAGGATGTGCAGGCGCGCCGCCAGTTACTCAGTCTGTCAAGTTTGTACTTTTCGGCAATACCAGGCCAGACACCCCGTTCAAGGGTTTCACAAAGAGCCTTGGGCCGGTGATCCAGGCCATAGAGGAATGCAAGCCTGCAATAATTATTCACACGGGAAACTCTGTCTATGGAGGCTCCGACTCCGATGGTATTATCGGGCAGGATGTGGAACGGCAGATGAAAATATTTTTTCCGATGCTGAAGGCCATTCCCACTGCCGTATATACAATCCCCGGCGAAAGCGATTACCACAACAGGACACTTGAACTTTATACAGCACATTCGGGGAGGAGCCGGTACTATTCCTTCAATTACGGAACCATGCACTTCATAGCACTCAATACTGATGCCTCTGTAGACAACCTCATTGACCCGGAACAGATGACATGGCTTGTGCAGGAGCTGGAGGAATCAAAATCCTACAGCGACATATTCATACTTGTCCATCACGCGGTTTATGTCGAAGAGAAAATCAAGGGCGGGACAAGAATAAAAAACACGGCTCTAATGGAGATATTTTCAAAATATAAAGTGAGGGCCGTGTTTTCCGGTATGGATGAAAAATTCAGCGAAAACACAAAAGACAACGTTAAGTACTATATTGCAGGCTGTGGCGGTTATATCGATAAAAAAGATAACAGGAAGAAGAACCAGTTTTACACCGTTGTTATCAATAATGAAACAATAAGCATTACACCCGGAAAGGTGAACATAGAAAAACTGTAATTATGCGGAGAACATAATCCCGCCGGATGAGAAACTTTTAGCCTAAATAAAACAGGAGAAAAAATGTCTGAAGAACAGATTTTTACCTCTGAAGAGGAATTTATATTAAAACTTAAAGAACTCGGGATACAGAAGATTGCTTTTTCCGAGATCAACGAACGAAGGGCCATGCAGACTACAGGGGACCAGATTGAAGTTCTTGTTTTCAGAAAGGTGGACCTGCTGAGTTATAGAGATTCGATAATTTACAAATATACGGCAGTAGCCGAAGATCTTAATCCGATTTACGAACGACTTGTAAATGAGGGATTCGAAGTTAAAAGGATCAATAAAAATATCACCTGAAACACAAACCGCCATCTTACGATGGCGGCTGCTACCACAACATGTAGGCGTTTACTATAACGCGAGGTTTATATGGTAAGTGTTTTTAACAACATTCAGTATTGCCGGGATGAGTGATGGATTTTTCTCATTTGTTTCTTTCAGAATGCTGATAACATCAGCCCTCGTAAGCTCAATATCATAGTTCTCAACTTTTTCACAGAACTGATTAAAATCCATCTTCTGATTACCGAATGTGATAATGTTACCTCTCATTTTACCTCCATTTATCTCACTATATATTTTTCCTATTCATTACTGTAGTAATATGCAAAATACATGCCAGTTTTGTTCAAACATAATTTTTGTGCAAATAGTAATATTTTTTTGACGTAATCATAAAAATTTAGAGCTTAATTTCAATCAATTGCCAGACCTGAAAGTTTTCGGCTGATTTTTTTAGCTGAAAATATAACAAAGGTAAACCTATCAGGGATTATAAGTGTATAAAATTACTACAGTTTGTATCATTAATGCTACAAGAGACATAATATAACAGGCATTGAGCCGGGGTCTCAAATTCCCACTAATTACTTCTTATAATTCCTGTTAAGATTTTTGTACGAAATTGCTTCGAGAAGATGTTTTCTGCTGATTTTATCCGAGCCTTCAAGGTCTGCAATTGTTCTGCTGACCTTCAGTATCTTGAAAAAAGTCCTGGCAGTAATAAATAATTTTCTTACGGCAGATTCAAAGAATTGTTCGTCGTCAGGATCTATGCGGCAGTATTTTTTTATTTCACTATTGGTCATGCGCGAGTTGAAATTTGTAGTGCTTGAACTGAACCGGTGCTGCTGGATTTCAAAAGCTTTCATCACCCTCTCTTTTACTGCCGAAGATGATTCGGCCTGATAGTTGTCAACCAGGTCTTTGTATGATACCCTGTTGACAAGAAGTTCTATATCTATGCGATCAATTATGGGACCTGCGATCTTCTGATAGTACTGGCCTACCTTTGTTGCACTGCAGCTGCAGGGTATATCGTCATCGAAGAGGTATCCGCACTGGCATGGGTTCCCGGCCGCGACCAGCATGAAGTCAGCAGGAAACGTCACCGTACCAGCGGCCCTTGCAACAGTGACCTCCCTGTCTTCAAGGGGCTGCCTGAGTGCCTGTATTACATTGTTTTTAAACTCGACGATTTCATCAAGGAAGAGTACACCGTTATGCGCGAGCGACACCTCTCCTGCTCCCGGATTAGTACCTCCGCCGACCAGCGCAACCTCGGATGCCGTATGGTGCGGAGACCTGAACGGCGGCAGCTCTATGAGCCCTGAACTTTCATCGAGCACGCCTGATGCGGAATGTATCCTTGTCGTTTCAATGGATCTTTCACCGTCAAGCGGGGGAAGTATTGAAGGGATCCTCCTTGCCAGCATCGTCTTCCCTGAACCGGGCGCTCCATATAACAGTATGTTGTGCATGCCTGCCGCAGCGATTTCAATCCCCCTCTTCGCGCTTTCCTGTCCCCTGACATCGCTGAAATCATGTATGAAACCGGGCGAAGTGATGTACGACCTGCTCCGGGCAAATGGCGGCATTTTTCCGCAGAATACATCGATTGCAGCATGAATATCCTCAACCGGATAAACCTCGACACCCTCAATGACAGATGCCTCATTCCTGTTCTGATAGGGCACAATCACCCTGTTAAATCCCAGCCGGTACAGGGCTATGACCATCGATATAACCCCCCTGACCGGTTTTACTTTACCATCGAATGAGAGCTCACCCACCATGGGTATCTGCTCAACTTCCTGCGCAATCTGCCCAGTAGTCTTTAAAACCGACATTGCAACGGGCAGGTCAAAGTTGGCCCCCTGCTTTTTAAAACCCGCAGGCGCCAGATTTACAATATAGTTGCTGGGGGGGAATTCAAAACCGCTGTTCTCAATTGCCGCACGTATCCTCTCTCTTGACTCACGAATTACAGAATCAGGCAGGCCAACTATAGTAAAGCCTGGAAGCCCCCTCATAATATCGACTTCTATATCTACCTTTACTGCATTGATACCATGAAGCCCCAGGGAAACAGTTTTAGAAAGCATCTTATCCTCCTGCTACCTAAACGAATAAAACCGCAGTTTCTGTAAAATTTTTCCCCTTTTTTTCCAAAAAAAATAGTATCAAAGCAGCCCGGGCTCCAGACCGGAAATTGCTAT
>CAYTSF010000014.1:0-35225 GCA_964440335.1 uncultured Leptospirales bacterium | reverse complement strand
TGCTGCACATCAACACAACGAAGGAGAGGTTTACCTTCATGGCCAGGATCGTGGGTATAAGCATTGTCACGTTCCTGGCCGTGTTTATCCTTAACAGCCACATAACACTGCTGGAAATGGACAGTATCTATGACAGGTTCAGTTTTACCGCAGTGAGGCTTCATGTCGCGGAACCCGCTCCCGGCGACGGAGTCCAGTATGTCAACTGTTCCGCCATGCCGGGCGGTGATGTTAAACAAAACAGGCGTGACGATACATGCTACCTGGTTACTCCGGGGAGCGGAGGCGGTTACTTCAATACTTTTATTTACGAAGAGTTGAGAAGGATCCCTGATAATAATTTCAGTTCCGGGCTTGCTGAGATAATGGCATACGGCGGTGAGCCTTTCAGTGGTTACAGGAATTTTATTGGCGAAGTTAACAGTACTATACCTTCAGGCATGAGCGGGCGCGGCGCGTTTATCGCGGGGGAGCTTGATAAGCTCAGGAACTACATAAGGTTCCATTATTATTACATCAGTTCACTGGACGATGACAGTTTCAGGGAGGGCCTTGCGGCTGTGCTCGCAGGCGCAAAGGAGAAGTTCAGGCCCTTCGGCAATGCGATTATGGAAGCGGTTTCACGCGATGCAACGGCCGGCGGGAGGGAACTGAAGATTCAGGCCCTGGAGTTTATTGAGCCCATGGACCCGTCGGGCGCGAGGAAGTACCGTACTGACAGCAGCGGCAACAGGTACATCGCGTATATATATTACGATGCCGGGCTGCGTAGAGTTTATGAGGCCGGATTTTCATATGCTTCATACAGGGAGTATATGCATGGTCCGGCATCGAGGATGATTATAATTGTACTTGCCGTCATTATATTTATGATTGCGGTGTATCCGTTCTTTTTCTTCGGCACCATGTATGCGCCGCTGCGTTCACTCCTTTCGGGCGTCAACAGGGTAATAAACGGTGAGCTCGATTTCAGGATCATGGTGAGGGTCGGGGACGAGATCGGGGAGATAACTGAAACTTTCAATACCATGACAGACAGGCTCAGGCAGAACCGGGAGGAGATACTGCGTTCCGGCAGCAGGTTCAGGGAGCTGGCAGACATGCTCCCCGATATAATCTACGAAACCGATACTGACCTTAAAATAACATACCTGAACAGGGCAGGCGCGTTCCTTGGCGGTTATGCGGATGAGGACATCAGTTCAGGTCTCATGCTGAAGTCCCTGGTGAGCGAGAAGGATTTCAGGAGCCTTAAAATATTCAGCGAAAAATGCAGCGATATAGAGGGTGCGGTGTTCAGCCGTACCCATGATATAAATAAAAAGGACGGCGGCACATTCAAGGGGGAGAACAGGGCCGTGTTCAGGTACAGCAACGGTAGTGTGTCCGGGCTGCGGGGGATCATCCGCGACGTGACAGAGAAGATCAGGACAGAGGAGGCCCTGCTCCAGATACAGAAGATGGAGACCATCGGCACCCTGGTCGCAGGACTTGCCCATGATTTTAACAACATCCTGTCAGGCATAACGGGCCCGCTCTCCATGATCCGGTTTGCCATTGAAAAGCAGGGGAGCATAAGCGACGGGGATTTCAGGGTATATCTTGATACCATGAACGAATCCTCCATGAGGGCGGTTGACCTGGTGCAGCAGCTGGTTAACCTTTCACGGAAAGATACCGTGGAACTTGCCCCGCTTGATCTGGGCATATCACTCAAACACGCCGTGAGAATATGCAGGAGCGCCTTCGATAAAAGTATTGAGATAAAAGAATCGGTGCCTGACCGCCCGCTCATGGTCATGGGGGACGCGACCCAGCTTGAGCAGATGATTCTGAATATCTGCATAAACGGCAACCATGCCATGACTGTAATGAGGGCTGAAGGCGAGAGACAGGGGGGCAGGCTTGAAATTTCTGTCGCTGAGATTTTTGCCGATGAACACTTTGTTGCTGTACATCCCGAGGCCAGGGAGGTGTTCTACTGGAAACTCTCTGTGTCGGATACCGGCGTAGGAATGGAGAGCGGTATTATTTCCAAGATTTTTATTCCATTCTTCACAACAAAGGAACGCGGTACAGGAACAGGGCTTGGGCTTGCGATGGTATACAGCATAGTAAAACATCACAGGGGATTTATCGATGTCTATTCTGAAAAGGGGTGCGGCACCGTGTTCAGCGTGTTCCTGCCTGTGATTGCTGACCGTGAAGAAAGGTCCCTGCCGGTATCAGCCGGAATGATATATCAGGGCTCCGGGCTTGTGCTTGTTGCTGATGATGAGGAGTCCATCCGGCTTACCGCGCGGATGATGCTGGAGAAGTGCGGGTATGATGTACTCACGGCGATTGACGGAGAGGACGCCCTCAGGGCCTACGGGGAGAACAGCGGGCGGGTGGATGTCGTGCTCCTGGACCTGCTCATGCCCAGGATGTCGGGCGAGGCTGTCGCTGCTGAGCTGAAAAAGATAAACCCCGAAGTCAGAATCATACTTGCATCAGGGATGATGCATGACGAAAGGACAGACCGTGTTGCGGCAGACGAGAGGTGTGTCTTCATTCAGAAGCCCTATACTTTTGAAAAACTCTCAATGACTGTATATAACCTCATACACAATACAAAAGAACAGGCTGAATAATCAAACATGACAGAAGCGCTTGAACAGTGAAAATGCCCCCTTCTCTGACAGCCGGGAACTGATGGTTTATGAGAGTGGCACGACGGCCCCGTGATGAACGTGAAATATTTTTAAAGAAAAGGATATCTGCTTTACGCCGGTGCCCGGCCTTGATGAAGTGCCTGAAAGGGTGCAGGTGAAGGCGCGCGATATGATGGTAAAAAATTTCAGATTTTACGGGATGGGCTGTATGACGGTAAAACCACCGGTAATATCAACCCATACGGTTCCCGACGGTACGGGGCAATGCCGCTTCAGCGATTACGCATGTACTGTGTTTGGCGTAATACCTTCGCGCAAGGGGATAAAGAAGGCCATCAAAAACGGCGAGTTCCTCATTAACGGGGAGGTGGCCGGTACAGGCACATGGATCAGGCCCGGACAGTTTATTGAACTTCTTGAAACAGAGACCGGCAGGGTCAGGGAGTACCGCAGCATCCTGGAAGTCGTATACCAGGATCAATATATCGCAATCATAAACAAGCCCGCGGGAATGGCAGTGAACGGCAACAGGTTCAAAACCCTGCAAAACGCGCTGCCATTCAACCTCGAAAAGTCAGTTGAAGTGGATGCCCTGAAGAGCCCCATGCCCGTCCACAGGCTCGACGCTTCAACAAGCGGGCTTGTAATTGCAGCAAAGTGCAGGCGGGCGCAGGTGGAGCTGGGGCGGTTGTTTGAAACGCGAGAGGTCAGGAAGCACTACAGGGCCGTGGTGCAGGGAATGGTTGAAAGTGCCGGACGCATAACGTCATCCGTTGACGGCAGGGAGGCTGAGACAGAGTTCATCCCCGTTCGTTCAGTGCGTTCATTGAAAAATGAATTCCTCACCCTGGTGGATCTCTACCCGCACACAGGGAGGATGCACCAGCTCAGGCGCCACATGGCCGAATCAGGACACCCGGTAGCGGGAGATACCCTTTATGGCACAAGGGGCAATGTCTACAGGGGGAAGGGGCTGTTTCTCTGTGCAGTGGAGTTGTGGTTTTCACACCCGGTTACAGGGGTGCAGGTGAACGTGAGGATTGATGAACCTCATAAGTTCGGGGCGCTTCTGGAGCGTGAGGAGCGCAGGTGGAACCGCGTGAACAGTTTATGATACCTTCAGCTCTTCCACCCGGTTGAATTTATGTCGCGGGTCATGTCCCTGATCCTTGACTTAACCTCTTCGATCATGCTCTTTGCGGATTCGTGGTCACCGGGATTGACAGCCTCTCCTGCGAAAATGTTCCCCCGTAATGCGCCGGTGAAGCGCGGGAACCTGCGGGTTTTTGGCCAAATGTCGTGAAGTCCGTTAATGGCTACCGGAATGATCTCCCTGTCCAGGTGCCTGGCAAGGTACGCGGCGCCTGTCCTGAACTCCATCATCCTGCCGTCCATTGACCTGCCCCCTTCCGGAAAGATAATCAGGGATTTGCCCTGTCGCAGCATGTCGGAACTTTTCTTGAGAACATCCACCGTGTTATGCTCATCAACCCATATGACCGGTATCATGGGAAAGATAAATCGCAGGAATGAAAAGTCGCTGTCACCCTGAACGTACACGTCCCCCCTGTGGCTGCGAGGGATCGCGCAGGCCAGCCAGACGATATCAAAGTAGGAAGTATGGTTGGCCGAGATGATCGTACCGGCAAGGTTTATGTCCTTCATGCCTGAGGCGTCATATTTCCAGAAGAGCCTGAATACCAGGTGCATGATGTCCAGCACCAGGGAAAGCACGGGATTAAAAAATCTGTACGGCCTCTGCGTGACTTCTCCTGTGAAGAGCTGCTGCTCCAGCGAACCAGACGCACCGGGACCGGCATTTGAGATGTATGCAACAAACTCGTCCAGTGTACGGATTGACTTCAGCCTGTTCATGTCAGGGGATACGCCGAGCCTCTCCTCGATGTGCGTGGCCAGGTCTACAAGGCCCAGTGAGTCCACTCCCATCTGTGCCAGGGTCTCCCTGGCGAAAAGTATTTTGCGCCCGAACCTTTTTTTAAGCAGGTCAATTACCATGATCTCCATTGGGCCCTGGCCTGCGAGCTCGGCAACCGGAGTTGAAGCGGTGCCTTCCACTGTGGCGTAAAGCCCCATGTCAAGGCGCTCCCTGACCGTGTTATACAGTATTTTACGGGTGCTGTTTCGCGGCAGCGGGTCGTATGACAAAGCAAAATCCGAAATCACTTTGTAGGTCGGAAGACCATGGTTGAGCCTGTTTATCTCCATTGCGATGGTGGAGTATGATGACTCATTTTTTTCAGACGGCACTATTACCGCGAAGACACTCTCTGCGCCGTCTCTTTTGCGTCCAAACACCGCGATCTCCGAAATCAGCCCTGACTGCCTGTAGTGATTCTCAAGCTCCTCGGGATAGACATTTTTTCCGGATGGGAGGACGATTACGTTCTTGATTCTCCCTGTTACAAAGAGGTTCCCCTTCCTGTCAAACCTTCCCAGGTCGCCTGTCCTGAAAAAACCTTCAGCATCAAACACCTGTTTGTTCGCGGCAGGATTTTTATAGTAACCCGGCATTACCGCCCTGCCGCGCAGGAGTATCTCGCCCGTTCCGTCATAGCTGGTGCCGGCAAGCTTTACCTCGTTATCGCCAGCGGCAATGCCCACAGAACCCGGCACGTTAGCCTTCTCCGGGCTGATGAGTATGGGCCCTGTAGTTTCGGAGAGGCCATACCCTTCGACAAGGTTCAGTCCCATACTCCTGTAATTCATGGCGCATGCTCTCTTCAGCGGTGCACCTCCGCTTATGAGGAGCCTCATCCTGCTTCCGAATGCCCTGCGCACCGGCCTGAACACCGCTGCCGGTATGAATCCAAGCCCCGCCCTGCGCATCATGTGTCCCCGCCTGAGGCAGAACATGAATATTCCATACTTCATGCGCGAGCCCTGTTTTACCCTGTCAATGATCCCGTCCATGATGAGCTCCCAGAGCAGCGGGACTGCGGGAAAGATCGTGACCGGGTTTTCGGCCAGGCTCATCATTATGTCTGGGCCCCTGAGTGATGGCTGGACGCAGATGGAGCTTCCATGTGCCATGGGGCCCATGAATGCGGCGATGAGGCCGTAGGCATGAAAGAGGGGCAGAAGGCAGAGTATCATGTCATCGGTGCGGGTTCTGAAGAAGCCGGCGTTTGCCAGGGCAGTCTCAAATATGTTCGAGTGGGTGAGCTGTACGATCTTGGGTTCGCCCGTTGTGCCGGAGGTGAAGAAAAGGGCCGCGATGTCATCCCGTTTAACTGCTGTTTTTTGGAATGCGCCTGCCGCTGCCATTGACTTGTCGGGTTCAAGGCCGAATACATGGTGTCCCCTGAAACAGTGCCTGAATTCAGTGGTTGTAAATACGGCAGCCGCACCGGTCTTTTTCATCATCACAGGGTAGCTCTCTCCGGCAAGGTTAGGGTCCAGGGGGAGTACTTTCGCGCCCGCAGAAATTATCGCCATGAAGGTGATGCACATCTCGATAGAGTTGTGCGACATAAGCGCCACTACCTTTCCCCTGCCCAGGCCCTTCTTCTGCAGAAAAGCGGCCCTGGCATGTACAAGCTCCATTGCCTGCCCGTAGGTCATACCGTTTGAAAAAAGGATGTTACCGGCAAACCTTGAGCATGCGTCATGATAAAAATCGTAAAGTGAATCCATCGTTTTCCTGCGATCTCTATATTCAGGTTAATCTATCTTCTGTGTCCCCTTGTTTACAGGGGCTTGTTCAGGTCAGGGACCAGTCCCTGTTCTATCTCCCTCTGGACAAATGCGTTGAGCTCTTCAACTGTTTTAAATTCAGCGGGATTTATCTTTTTCCCTATGGTAATGATGCCTCTCTTCTTCGTAAAGATTTCAGGGAAGGTCTTGTGCGGAGGCCAGATGTCATACGCACCGCTTATGGTTATGGGAATGATCTCACGGTCAATGTTCTTAGCAAGATAAGCCGCGCCGAGTTTGAATTCCTGCATCTCCCCCGTGTCTGAGCGTTTCCCCTCGGGGAATATCATGATCGTCTTGTTCTGGCGCAGCAGGTCAGCGCTGCGTTTGAATACCTCGTTTGTGTTTCTGGCGTAATCTATCCATATGACAGGCATGCCGTGGAAAACATATTTTATAATATCGACCTCTTTCTTGCCGATAGCGTAGCTGTTTTTTACGTCGCGGGCCTTCATTGCGCGGATAATAAATAGAAGGTCCAGGTATGATGTGTGGTTGGCCATGAGTATTTTGTTGTTGACATCCAGGTTTTCCGGGTTTCTCACCTCGACGTGCCATGCGAATTTACACATGAACTTGATAAGCCCAATCCATAAGTAAAGGAAGGGGTTGAAGAATGGCAGCGGCTTCTCAGTTATTTCGCTCCTGAATAGCCTGTCGGTCAGCGTGTTCCCGCCGCCCCGCTCGAGCGTGGAGAGGTAGAGCACCAGGGCATCCATGGTCTGTATGCTCTTGAGTTTTTCAACATCAACCGTTACGCCAAGGTTCTCTTCAAAGTAAACCGCAAGGTCAACGAGCCCCAGTGAGTCTATGTCGAAGTCCGCAAATGTCTGCCTGTTATAAATGGTTTTCATGGCAAAGCGTTTTTTCAGGAGGTCGATTATCTCTGCTTCAGCCGGCGTAATTGCGGTGAGCACCTCTCTCAGGACTGTAGTGTCATTTTCATTTTCCATGTAAATCCCTGAGGCAAGGAGCTCCTTCACTTTGCTGTATACGATTTTTTTGACGGAGTTCACCGGGAGCCTGTCATAGGATATTGCGAAGTCATTCACCGTCTTGTAAGAGGGGAGGCCCCTGTTCAGCCTGTTAATCTCGTCGCGGACCGTTTCAAAGCTTCTGTCGGATTTGACCACTGGAACAATCACCGCGTAGACACGCTCGCTGCCATCCTTTTCATGGCCGAAAACCGCGATCTCCTCAATCGCCGGTGACTGCTTGTAATAGGACTCAAGCTCTTCAGGGTACACGTTTTTGCCCGATGAGAGGACGATTACGTTCTTGATGCGGCCTGTGAGGAAAAGGTTCCCCTTTTTATCGATCCTGCCCAGGTCGCCAGTGTGGAAAAATCCCTCATCGTCAAACAAGTGCTTGTTAGCTTCATCGTTTTTCAGGTAACCCGGAGATACCGAACTCCCCCTGAAACATACCTCGCCGATGCCGTCCTCGTTTATGTTGATGATCCTGACTTCGTTGCCGGGAGTGACCGGCCCCACAGAACCCAAAACATTTTTCTTCTCGTCGGGCAGGCAGATGGGGCCTGTTGTTTCAGAGAGGCCGTAGCCCTCGATGAGGGTAAACCCCATGCTTTTATAATACTTCCTGTACTTGTCCTTCAGTGGGGCCCCGCCGCTTATGAAGAACCTGTGGCTCCTGCCGAATATCTCATGTACCGGATCAAATATTCTGTTAACCAGAAACGACAGGCCCATGCTGCGCAAAAAGTTCCCGTATTCCAGGAAGAACATGAAGAGCCTGTACCTGAAGCCGGACTGCACCCTGACCTTTGCTATGATGCCGTCCATGAACATCTCCCACAACAGCGGAGCTGCGGGAAATATAGTTATGGGATTTTCAGCAAGGCTCTTCATGATATCAGGCCCTTTAAGGGATGTCTGGTATATGAATGATCCGCCGCGGGCAAAGGGACCTGTGAAGCAGGCGTCCAGGGCATAAACGTGGTACAGCGGCAGAATGCAGAGCATTACATCGTTTTCAGACATGTGTACAACCTCTGCCGTGCTTTCAGCAGTTGCAAAAATGTTCCTGTGTGTCAGGGAGACGATTTTAGGCTCGCCGGTTGTGCCCGATGTGAATATGTAGCTTGCGATGTCATCCGCTTTCATCGCAGGGACTTTAAGTTTTTTTTTCTTCTCCCTGGACTTGTCCATGGAGGCACTGAAGGTTTTAATCCCCTTAACAGTATTTTTGTATTCCGGAGATACAAAGAGCGCCCTGGCCTTCATTTTTTTCAGCATTGACGGGTACTGGGCAGGCGGCAGGTTGACATCGAGCGGCAGGACAATTCCCCCCATCATACTGATTGCCATGTATGTAAGCACCCATTCATGGTTGCTCACTGCCAGCAGTGCAATTACATCCCCTTTTTTGAAACCCTCGGATTGAAGAAAAGCCGCGCGTTCACCTGCAAGGTTGAAGCTCTCTGCGTATGTTATGTGCTTCCCGAACATTACGCGGTCAGAATAAGCGGCGCATTTTTCCCGGTAGAAATCATAAAGGTTTTCGAACATTTTGAATCCCCCTCTATCTTGAGTTGTTCTGGTAAAAATTCTATATATTTTTAAAAGTTTAAAAGCGGTTTAAAAATGGAGCCTTAACTGTTATTATCAAAGAACAAAAAAATCTGCATGACGCTATTGTCAAAACATGAACAATTAATAAAATGCGGCTCTAATTTGAAAGAATTTTTTACTCCCCACTTTCGAAAAAATCTGCCGGCATTTATTAGTGAAGATATGGCAGGGTAAAACCGGAATTTTTAACTTCCGGGTTTTTTTGGAATGATTTGCATCGAAACCGGTTAAAATTTAATGTATTTTATAATCACCATAAGCCTGGGGCCTGTCACAATGATGTGCCCCGGCCTTCAGTCAGCCTGAAGTGTGATTCAACACGGATGCCGCATGGCGTCATTGTACTACAGGGAAAGAGGAATTTCTATGGGCATAAATCTTGTGATTGTTCTGATTTTTTTTGTACTGCTTCTATTCATGGCTTTGCTATACAGGAACAGCACCCTGGATAAACTTGTTCTCATGCAGGATGAGCAGATACTGTTCGAAGAAAGCGGTCTGAGGGTAAAACAGTCAGGGTCACCCAGGGATGTGATCTATATAAACTGCATAGTCCGGGTAACCGGCAGCAGGATCATCGTTGCGCAGAAGATGCTGTTCCGGAAACAGTATGCCCTGAGGTTTGTGATCACTTATAACGGCCTGGTTAACGACGCTGACATCATGGATACGATGAAGAAAGGGTATATTGCAATGCGGGTCAATACCGCTGCCGTGCAGCTCGCGGCAGAGGGTGGCGGCGGCATGGTGCGGATAAATATACCTGAAACCGCACTGACCAGGGGGCAGTACATCACATATGCCACAAAGAGGTATGATGATTACAGCAGGATTTTCAGGTGACTGTAAAAAACAAAGCCCGGTTTATCCGGGCCTTGCTGTTTCATGTGCTACATGTTCTTCGGATTGTACTTCGCCCTGTTCCTGAAGTAAAGCCCGGCGACCATGGCGAGTATAACAAGCAGGGCCGTAAAGAGCAGGGGCCTGTTCCCAGGCGCAATTTTGAGTATGAACGCGGTTAGACCGCTCTCCTCCGCCTGGAATTCCGCATAGCGCGATGATACCTCTTCAGGTGTGAGGGCCCTGCTTAGAAGCTGCACCCTGTCTATGATGCCGTTGAAGCCCAGGTTGCCCCAGGACGAATTGTACTGTTCAGGGAGCTGCGCCCCGATAACAAGCCCTCCCGCGCTGTCCCGCACATCACCTGTTGTGATTGAACCTTCGCAGTCCAGTGAACCGTTAAGGTATATGCTAATTTTTGATTCGGCCACGTCCCATGTTGCGACAATGTGGTACCACGTTTTCAGTTCCAGGGCAGTCGGGCTGTCAACCCAGGAGCTGTCCCCTGCACTGTTTGTCACCATGAACCTGAGCTTGCCGGCAGTGGTCCAGTACTGGAGGCTGAAGGTCTCATCGCTGAAATCCTTTTTTACCCCCTTGTGAACAATGCCTGCGTATGTCTTGTGCGATAGAACGTAGACCATGGCCTCTATGGTGCCTGCCTTTGCAAGTGTGAGGGATGGATCATCGGGTACAAGGACATAGCTGCTGTAACCGTCAAACTGCAGGCCGTAGCCTGAAATCCCCGGTACCCGCACTGTTGCGTAAGAGGTGAAATCCGTGCCGCCCGAATAGTCGAAATTCCACAGGCCTGCAATCTCTGCGGTTTTTGTAACGGTAACATCGTAGTCCCTGAACGTATCGTCATCAGCTGTTACCCTGTATGTTACTGCTGATGAAAAATCGTTTTCGGTAGTTCCGCTCTCCTGGGTTGTGCCGTTTACGGTGACGGATGCTCCTGTTGCGGTGAATGCAGCCTTGAGCCCCGCAAGGCTTTTTGTTTCAGGGAACAGGATGCTGATTTTTCCTGCGCCTTCATCTATTGATGCATCCTCGCCGTCAAGGCTGAAGGATGTCATGGACTTCGCGTTGTTTTTCGCTATACTGACTGTTACCGTGTATTTCTGCTCCGAAAGGTCCTCTGCCACGACAGTGTATTCGACAGCCGATGTGTAGCTGTTGCTGGTTTTGTCAGACTCCTGCTGTGTGCCTGCTGCGAGTACCCTTTCACCGTTTGTTGTAAAACCTGCAATGAGGTTTTCTGCCGGTGTTCCGTATGGCAGCACCACGCTGATTGTGTTGTTGCTTATAATACCCTCTATGTCGGATGAAAGCGAGCTGTTATATTCTTTTTTAAACACGAAAGAGCTCATGTCGTTCAGCGGGGATTTAAGAACGTTAACAGTTACGGTATAAGTCCTGCTTGTTCCATCCTCCGCTATGACGGTATATATCACTGCTGAGCTGAAATTGTTTTCTGTTTCACCGGTTGTCTGTTTGACACCGTTGACCAGTACGCTGTCGCATACAGCGGTGAATGACGCTATGAGCCCGCTGGTGGAAGTCCTGGGCGGCAGGTCAACTTTTATCGTGCCCGCGGCCTCGTCGACAGTGCCGGGAGTCCCGCTTAATGAAAATGATGATATAACTTTTTCCGTGGATGGAGCCTTGCTGACCCTGACCGTGTAGTTTTTTACCTCTCCGTTATCCGCAGTAACTGCGTAGATCACATCTGAGCTGAAATCGTTTGGGGTCACCCCGTTTACCTGCCTGATTCCGCCAACAGTAATATTCGTGCTGTTCGTGATAAATTCCGCAACCAGCGACGTTAAGGCAGTCCCGTGAGGGACAACTACGATGATCTCTGTGTCATTGATTGTTCCTGCAATATCAGCACCGAGTGTACTGTTCGTCGAAGCCGGGAACGTGAAACCGGAAATCTCATTGTCACCGGATTCAAACCTGGGGTATGTATCGCCGTTGCTGCTGCTTCCCCCTCCGCTACTGCTGGAGCCGCCGCAGTAGAGGCAGAGCAGTGATAATATTGTAATAGAAAATAATGCATTCCATTTTTTCATGATAAACCTCTGAGTTTTGTATTTTGAATGCTCCCTGTATATCTTAACGGAAAATATGTTGTTTAACATTATAAATAAATTGTTGCAGGGGCCTGTTGATTTTTGTCAAAAAATATGCATGTAAAGAAGTAACCTGAATTTAAATCAGATTAAAACCGGTTGACAGGGCATGTGCCGGCTGCGAATATCAGAGAGGCCAATTCTATTCGCGCTTATGATGTTTAAATGGTGTCTGATCCGGAAAGTTTACACCGGATAGAATACTCAATACTATTGATGCAGGGTAATAAAATGTACGACAGGGTTGTCTCATCGCTGAAGGTTCAGGGGAGGATTCTCGGCAGGAGCAGGTTTTTCTCCTCGGTCGTACTTGTCCCCTTCATGATGGTAGATGGTGAATGGCACCTGGTTTTCCAGAAGCGTGCAGACAACATCCGACAGGGTGGCGAGGTCTCTTTCCCGGGAGGGGGATTTGATACGGGCAAAGACAAATCCATTGAGGATACAGCCATCCGTGAAACAGTAGAGGAACTTGGTATAGCCCCTGAGGCGATACAACTTGACGGCCACCTGGGCACGCTGGTCGCTCCCATGGGGGCAATGGTCGATGTATGTGTCGGCAGGATTCTTCTTGATGGCATTGGTTCCTTCAACATAAACAGGGCGGAGGTTGAGGAGGCCTTCACCGTTCCGCTCAGGGAATTCTCGGATGCAAACTGCGAAACATACAGGGTATGCCTTGAGATACACCCCCGCCGCAGGACTTCATCCGGCGATGAGCTCATCTTTCCTGCCAGGGAACTGGGGCTGCCTGAACGGTATCACGGTTCATGGGGCGGGAAGCTCTACGAGGTGTACCTCTACAGGACATCGGGCGGCATCATCTGGGGACTTACGGCAGAGATCATAAAAGATATGCTTGAGATCGCATCTGTCAGTATGGAATGAATAAAAGGAGATAAACTTGAACAGCAAAAAAAGTTTAATAATCATAACTGCTGTTATATTGCTGGCGGGTGGAATTGCAGCTGCATATTTATGCATCGGTTCAGGCAGGAATAGCCCCGCGAAGATCAGAACTGGCTGGGTTACAGACAGGATTCTGCGTGTGGAGGGGCATGGCAAAAGCAGTCCGGATATAAAGGGACAGGTTGCTGCTGCCGAGAGTTCAAGGCGCGCGGCTATCCTCGATGCAAAGTCAAAGGCTGCAGAGATGACGGGCGTTGTTAAGGAGATCGCAACAAAGGACGGCTGGATAAAGGAATACTACGGTTTTGTGCAGGCCGGAGATATAATATCTGAAAAATATAGCGCGGATAAAACTGAATGCTTCATTATTCTGGAAGTGAAGTTTAACCGGTAGGTATAAATAACCAGGCCGCCTCCCGGCGGCCCCGACCTTCGATATTACCTTGCTACTTCGTTTATCAGCTTGCCCAGTGTCTGGTCATGCGATGTGACGGTCTTCTGGTTTGCCTCGTATGCCCTGTTGACCTCGATCATGTCGACCATCTCGCGCACAATGTTCACGTTGGATTTTTCAAGGAACCCCTGGATCACCTTGTACTCCCCCGGAGGCATGGGCGGACCTGAATACTCGGTCTCCCTGTACATGGAGTCTCCTTCTTTCTTGATGTGGCGCATATTTTCGAATGTTACGATCTTCAGCCTGTCTATGACAACGGGATTCGAGTAGTTGTTATTCGCCATGCTGACAACGTCCCTGGGGTTTGCCGAAAGGTCGCCGTTAACTACGATTTCTCCCCGTTCGTTTACTATGAAGTTGTTCTGCTGCACGCGGATTATGCCGTTTTCACCCAGTACGGGGTTGCCGTTATGGGTCATGAGGATCCCGTCCTGGTTGATGGTAAATGATCCGTCGCGGGTGTATCGTTCCCCCTTCTCTGTGAGGACGGTGAAGAATCCCTCGCCTTCAAGTGCAAAGTCAAAATTATTCTCGGTGCGCTGGAGTGAGCCCTGTTCAAAATTGGTAAAGACCTCGTTTACCTCAACACCTGTGCCAAGCTTGCCGACGTAGGGCATTGAGTCGTAGGAACCGGCGGGGACTATGCCCAGGCCGCTTTCATTGATCCTGCGGATCACCATGTCGGGGAATGCCTTGAAGATCGCTGTGTCTTTTTTGTATGCTGTTTTGTCAACATTGGCCAGGTTGTTCGATATGGCGTCGAGCCTTGCCTCCTGCGCCAGCATGCCGCTTGCGCCGGTATAGATTCCTCTAAGCATCAGAAGGTTCCTCCCTTTACCCTCCTTATATCGGCACCTAAAGCTGATAACTTTTCAGTTAAATTTTCGTAACCCCTGTCGGAATGATAAATTCTTCGTATTTCAGTAACCCCTTTTGCCGCAAGGGAGGCTACAACAAGCGCCGCGCCTGCACGCAGGTCAGACATCATGATCGGCGCTGACATGAGCGGTTTGCCGCCCTTTACAATCGCCGTGTTCCCTTCAATGCTTATGTCTGCACCCATTCGCCGCAGCTCGCCTACGTGGGTGTACCTGTTCTCGAATATTGTTTCGATGATAACGCTTATGCCCGGGATCGTCGTTGCAAGGGACATGAGGGGCGCCTGAAGGTCTGTGGGGAAGCCGGGATAGGGCAGCGTTTTAATCATGAAACCGTTCAGTTTTTTCCCGGCTGTGATGCGCAAGGTGTTTTCGCCTGAATCAATGACGTAGCCTGTCTCTGTAAGTGTGTCGATCAGGGACTGTATGTGTTCAGGGACGCAGTGGGTGAGGGTCACATCCCCCCTGGTAATGGCCCCTGCCAGGAGATAAGTGCCGGCCTCTATCCTGTCGGGCATGATGGAGTATGTGACCGGTTTAAGTTTCTTTACCCCTTCAATCATTATCCGTTCAGTTCCAAGCCCGGAAATTTTTGCCCCCATTTTATTGAGGAAATTCCCAAGGTCAACAATGTCGGGTTCCATGGCGCAGTTTTCGAGCACTGTTTTGCCTTTTGTAAAGACTGCACCCATGATGAGGTTGGCCGTAGCCCCCACTGAAACCTGGCGCATGGAGAATGTTGCAGGCATCATCTTTGAGGCACGGGCCTTTATGTAGCCATGTTCAAGTGTTATCTCGGCCCCCATTGCCTCAAAGCCTGCAAGGTGAATATCAACGGGCCTTTCGCCAATGGCGCAGCCCCCTGGCAGCGACACGTCCGCCTCGCCAAGCCTCGCAAGGAGCGGGCCCATGACATAGTACGAGGCGCGCATGGTCTTTACCAGCTCATAGGGCATCTCGCTGTTTTTTATGGAATCGACCCTTATCTTCAGGGTGTTATTTTCAACATCAAAGTCCGTCTCCGCGCCGAGGTATTCGATTACCTTTATGATTGTGCGGATGTCCATGAGGTCGGGAACGTTTTTTAAAACGGTCTCTCCATCAGCAAGAAGGCTGGCTACAATCACCGGCAGAGCTGCGTTCTTCGCGCCCGAGATTTTTACCTCTCCCTTGAGCTTTTTCCCGCCCTTAATCCTGTAATAATCCAACTTGCTACCCCTTAATCAATTTCACGAATCTTGAAAATATCCGGTTTTATTTCGGATTTTATATCGTCTTTAATCCCGGTAACGTTATCTTTCAATTCAGTAACATCGCGTTTTATGTTTTTCACAGACTGAAATGCCTTGCTGCCCCCGAAAAGGAAAGCAATTATGGCACCAATAATCATCAGTTCTCCGCCGCTTATCATCTGGAACATGGAGGATCTCCTTAACACGTTTTCATGAAAAATAATTCACGTACCCGCACTGTCAAGATATTATTTAGAGTTTATAAAACAGCGGTGGGTACCTGAAACGGACGCGGATTGTATCTTTCCGTGAATAATAAAAAAAAGAGTTGTCATAATGCTTTTTATGTTTAAACTAACCCTGCCTGAAGGTAAAGAGATGATAGAAGCTAAAATATACATCCTGACAGATAATAACACGGGAAAGAACATCGCCTCGCGCATATCCCAGCTGGGGTTTGACCCTGAAATTCTTACAAATCCTGACCAGCTGAAAAATCTTCAAGGAAGCGAAGATAGGCTGAATATCCTCATTATCGATATGGCCGGCGCTTCGGCTGCCGGGCTTAACAGGATACTCAACGAAAACAATATAAAGAATTTTATCAGGATGATTGTTCTGGACAGCTGCGCGGGCTGCGAAGAGTTCTACAGCTCGGGTGATTTTTTCAATGTGGAGCTCTTCACAAGGCCGGTAGATATCAGGGCTTTTCTGCTGCTTTTCGAAAAAATGGTATTCGGAGAAAGGTACAGGCAGCTCCTGAGGATTATTACGGGCGAGGCCGAGTCCAGGATCCAGACCGCCGGCGACCTCCTTGCCGCTTCAGACAGCGGGCCCGATTCCAGGGCCAGGGAGCGCGACTTTTTTATTAAAATTCTTGAATTCGAAAAGAAAATCATCGATGAACATATCAAGCTCAACGATTCCATCCGCCACATGTCGCTCATGAGAAATACTGAATACATGGCGCTCAAGGACCGTATCAGGGCAGAGGAGATGCTTGGCGAGCTGCGCAGGCAGGAGCTTCTCGATGCGAAGGATGTCATAAATGCGCAGGAATCACTCCTGGATTTTTCATCAAAAGAGCTGCATGAGACAAAGAGAATTCTCGCTGCCAGGGAGCACGTAGAGGAACTCGGCAGAACCGAGGCCATGGAACTCCACGCAGAGCTTAAAAAACTGAGAGAGATCAACAGCAGCCTGGAAAAAAGGATTGAGGTATTGCACAAAGATAACGAGAATCTGAGAAAGAGGGTCTGATCCTCTAAAAACTGCAGGAGTGTTAACGCGTTATGGAATGGGAAAAAATTCTCGCTGAATCCGTCAAGGATGGCGTAATAAAGGAGCTGCACCTGCGTAAACTCCCTGTGCTTAAAACTGTAGATAACTGGAAGAAGCTTGAACTCATCGGCTGGATAGACCACCAGATGAAGCATTCATATTATAAGGGCGGGCTGGTTAAATTTAACGGCAAACTCTATTTCGTCCAGGACAAAACAATCAAGGCGCTCCAGGAGTTCATGAGCTGGAACTTTCCCGCCAAAATTAAGGTAGTTACGGATTAATTTTCGTCTTCAAAAATGTTGAGTTTCACATCGTACTTCTTCGAGAACCTGACAATATCATCAATGTAATCCCTGTCGAGTATCACATAATTCTCTGAAATCCGTTCCTTTACCGCCTTCGATGTGGGGCTGTAAAGGAGCTCGTCGATGTATGAGGGGTGGCTGGAGTAGAGGAGTACCGGCCTCGAAATGTTTATGCTGATTGTCTGTTTGGTCCAGTCGTCCAGGAGAAACTCCAGGTTCTGGGGTATATCGTTTTTTGCATATTTTCGCAGCGTGGTGATAAACCTGTCAAAGTTCATGCCGCGTTTGCTTGCGTTTATTATTGAGCTCTTTGTGATCGCGGCCTCGATAACAACATCCTGCCTGATAATTTCTGTATATGCCATGATCAGGTAAAGCGACGACGGGTCAATGTCCTTGTCGGGTATCATGAGCGTAAAGTCCGGGCTTATGTAGACGCATTTTACGGCTTCAGATTCCTTGGTGTACTTCTTGCCGAAGAGGGCTGAATGGAGCCTCTTGCCGTGCTCTGTGAGTACTATAAGTCCTTCGCTAACACCCGTAAGGCCGCTTATTGTCAGAAACTCAAGGCATGATTCGAAACTCTTTTCGTCAGAAGCTACCTGCTCCGCAGAGAGTACGCCATTTTTCCTGATGATGGATATTGCCCTTGCTGTCATGAAAGCGTTCCTGACATAGCCTGACTCGGCTGACCTGATCCTGGCCACCAGGCTCAGGGCGGTCTTCAGATCGTGGTGGTCGGGAATGGGTATTTCACCGGCGAAGATGTCATCCTTCTTTTTAATGTCGGTCATTTTTGTGGCAAGGTGTTTGAGCAGGAGTACAGGGTCATCGATGTATTCTGCTACGGGCTTGAGGCTTATGACGCCAATGTCGCGGTCAAGCTTGAGGCAGTTCATGATATTGAGGAGCTGCAGTATGAGCATCGCGTTGTCCTCACCCTGAATGGCTTCGCCCTTTATTGATTTAAGGACAAGCATGGAGTCGGATATCTTCTTCAGGTCTATTTTCCTGAACTTGTTCTGTTTCGTAAGGAATAGCCCCGATGAGGAAATTACGTCATATGCCAGCAGCAGGTTTATGGCAAGGTTGTAACCGTTGTTTACGGTTATACCCTGCGTGGCTGCAGCTTTCTTGCCTGCTGAAAAATTAAGCGATACGAGTGAGGGATTTATGGCAATATATGTTGAAAGCCTGTCTCCCATGATATTAAATGCTGTGAAGAGGCCGGTTTTGCAAGCCTCTGCGGCCCTCTGTTCAACATCACCTGACTGGAGTTCTTCCGCCAGGTCTTCTGCCGGGATAAGTCCGCCCCTCGATATGATTTTTTTAATTATGCTTTTAAGCTTTTCGTCTATGCGGGGCTGCTGCGCCTCTTGTTTCTGTTCGGTCCAGGCCTCCTCTGTTTTGTGGAGGTGTTCAATGATATCCTGCACTGTGCTGATTGTCAATGTTGTTGAGACTTCATTTATGCAGTAGAGCTTGTCCATCTTCTTGTTGAGCATCTGCCTGTTCTTGATTACGTAGGCAAGCATAAGGGCGCACAGGTTTGTTGTGGCTGTTTCAATGCTGTCGATGTCTATACCCAGGCTTTTCTGGATGTCGTTGAAGGATATGCCGTCGTTACCCGAATAGAGCAGCTTGAGGATGGCGAGTTCATCCCTGTTCAGGGTCTTTATGAGCCTGAACAGGCAGAATATGCTGTTGTACGATTCCCTTAATTTTTGCTCAGAAGTGCCCCTGATCTCCATTATGGCGGAGATTTCTTTCAGCTTTTCCTGTGCGGTTCTTTTTATAATCTCGTCAATTGTTTTCATAAAAAAATTGTAGACACTCAATATAAGCTATACTATATGTATGCTATTAATTATGCAATAAATTTTGTTCTTTTACCCTTTTTTGTTGCATATTTTGCCCTGTTTTATCAATTTTTGCATAATTAAGTCAGTTAAGGAGAAGTTAATGATTCAGTTTTTCAGGTTTGACAGCACCAGGGAATTCGATGTTGAGCTGAATATTATAAGCGGCCGCGAGGCCGTTAAGTTTTTTATTAAGAGGGTGCTTTTTCTTTTCCTGTTCGTGTATTCGACCCTGTTCCTTGCTGTCGCAATACCTTTCTTTACGACTCCATGCATGTACATATACTTTATAGGAAGCCTTGCTACAGGCCTCTATCTTGTGAGGCTCATAAACTACATAGTCAAATATATAAAATATAAGGATGGATCAATCAGGCTCAATAATTCATATATTGAAGTTAAGAGCGCAGACAAGACTCAGAAGATTCCGGCGGAGGAGATTACCTACTTTGAGGTCAATTTTCTGGGCAACCTGCTCATCAGGGAAAAATTCATGGTCACATCCTTTCCCCGCACGCTGCTCAGGCAGGACCAGATTGGCGTAATCCCCGAGATACTCCAGGACATGGCTCCAAAGCGCACCGCCCTGTACAAAAAAATCTGGGAGTTTGTTGATGCCATAGCCGTTGCCCTGGTACTTGCGGTGCATATTATCCAGTACGTGGTTCAGGCCTACTACATACCGACCCCTTCGATGGTTAAAACCCTCATGGTCAAGGACCACCTCTTTGTTGAGAAGATCACATACGGCCCCATAATACCGAAGATGTTCGGCATGAAAGCACCCATTCACCTGAAGTTCCTGGCCATAAGGGACCTCCAGAGGGGGGACATCATAATCTTTACGCCTCCCATTGAAAACGAAAAGCACAAGGACTATATAAAGCGCTGCATCGCCCTGCCGGGCGACGAATTCCATATTAAAGACGGCTTTGTCTACATAAACGGCAAGAGGCAGGATGAACCCTATACCCGGGGCAATCCCACGGACTACAGCAGCTTCACCATAACAAGGAACAATTCCATAGAGGGCAGGGTACCCGAAGGGAAGGTAATCGTGCTTGGCGACAACAGGACCAATTCATCTGACTCCAGGTATTTCGGCTACCTGGACATCACTGCCATCAAGGGTAAGGCCTTTATCCTCTACTGGAACACCGAGGATTTTGCCAGGTGGGATTTTTCCCGTATAGGATTCATACGATAGCCCGGCAGATACCGCCCACCATATGATTACAGCGGTGAATGGATCGAATGAATAGAGGCCTTTTCAAGCGAAGGATATATGTCACCGGTTTCATTCTCGCGCTGGTAATGTTTTTTTTCACAATACGTCTTTTCAACCTTCACTTTTCCGATAAAATAATCGTACAGTCCGATGAGCCGCTCGATACGGGCCGTGGCTTTATCATGGACCGCAACGGGTTTATCCTTGCGATCAGCATTGAGCTCGATTCGCTCTATGCCAATCCCGGCGAGATAACAGATCCTGACGGTGTGGCTGCTGCCCTTGCGCCGGTGACAGGGCTGCCGGTTTCTGATATCCGCGAGAAGCTTGCCAGGAAGAGCAGGTTCGTATGGATTAAACGCAAGCTCGATGATTCGGCCGCGGCTGCTGTCAGGGGCATGAAGATAAAGGGGCTCTACTTCCGCAGGGAGTACAGGCGCGCGTATCCCTATGGCGTACTTGCCGCAAACATGCTCGGTTTCGTGGGCATGGACAGCGAAGGCCTGGAGGGGATTGAACATAAGTTTGACAGTGTGCTTTCCGGAAGGGACGAGATCGTCACCGATGAAATTTCCCGTGAGGTCTACCAGAAGAAGAACATCAGGCTGACAATCGACAGGTATATACAGCACGTGGCCGAGCAGGAGCTTGACACTGCCATGACGGCGCACCGTGCCAGGCAGGGCGCAGTCATAATACTGGAGGTCGGTACAGGCAGGATACTTGCCATTGCCAAGAGGCCCACTTTTGACCCGAACTGGTACTACAATTACGGGAGTACTAGCATATCGAATTTCAGCATAGTGGATTCCTACGAGCCTGGCTCAACGTTGAAGCTCTTCGCAGTAGCTTCACTCTTTCAGTACAGGCCCGATGCCATTAAGCATACATATACATGCAACGGCAGCGTTGAGGTTAACGGCGTTGTCATCAACTGCCTCCACGTGCATGGCGCCCTTGACGTCTACGGAATAATAACCCAGTCATGCAACGCGGGGGTCATCCAGTCGGTTAAAACACTTGAGAAGAATGAACTCTACACCACTCTAAGGGGTTTCGGTTTTGGAGAGCCGACCGGTGTGGAACTCCCCGGTGAGGCCGGGGGTATACTGCGGCCGGTTGATAAATGGTCGGGCATCTCGAAGTATTCCCTGTCAATCGGGCATGAGATATCTGTTACCTCGATACAGCTGGTGGCGGCCGTGGCAGCTATCGCAAACGGCGGGGTCTATATGTACCCTGCTATAATCGAGAGCCTTGAAAAGCCCGATGGTTCGGTGCAGAAGGAGTTTTATCCCCGATCGAAAGGGAGGGTGATGAAGTACGAGCACGCACAGGAGATCATGAAGATGATGCGTGAAGTGGTAAAGACCGGTACGGGAAAGCGGGCCGCATCAGTTTACTACGAGATAGCGGGCAAGACCGGCACATCGCAGAAGTTTGTTTCGTCCGAAGGGGGCTATTCCGACAAAAATATTTCATCCTTTGTGGGGATTGCGCCTTATGGCAGCCCGAAGATATGCATGCTGGTCATACTCGATGACCCCGTTGACAATGTGACCGGCGGCGCGGCAGCAGCCCCTGTTTTTGCCCGCATAACAGAAAGGATACTTCCATACCTGGGCATAGGGGCCAGGGATATCTCCGGGAGCAGGATAAAATCCACATCCAGATTGGTCTATAACAGCGGCGGTGTTATGCCCGACCTCAGGGGCATGAACGCCGGAGAAGTCTCTGTTGTGCTCCAGGCCATCGAAAGGGAAAACGGTGTGAAGTACTACCTGAAGGGGGCCGGCAGGGTATACGGCCAGAGGCCTGAACCCGGCGCTGTGCTCGCCAGGGGAGATACTGTTCTTATATATATGCGATGATTTATGAAGGAACTGTTTGACTGCAACATAAACGTTTTAGAAAAAAGGGACCATGCCCTGGCCGCTGACATTCTTGCAGCGGATGCCTCAACTGTTGAAGTCCAGGTATCGAAGTCCGGGCTTCCCGTACCCTCTGCGGCATCCGGCGATGCGCGCAGGATGCTGGTGCACAGCAGGATAGATCCTGTGAGGGAAGCCGAGAGGTTCGTGGCTGAAACCGGAATATCGGGCAAAGACCTTGTTGTTGTCCTGGGATTCGGTTTCGGCTACCACGTCGAGGCGCTAGCAGCTGTCGCAGGTAAAGGTGTAAACATTATTGTCGCGGAACAAAATGCGTCCATGGTCAGGGCAGCGTTCATGAACCGCGACATGACAGGGCTTCTGTCCATGGACAATGTTTTCCTGATCGTTAAGCCCGACGAGGATAAGCTCGCAGCTGTGCTTAAAGGCAGGGCTTCGCGTAACGTTGTGTTCATGATACACCGCGGCACGTACCAGCTTGACCAGCAGTACTGGTCAGATGTTCTGATCATGATGAAGTCGTTCATATCCACCAAGGATGTGAACATCGCAACACTGGCCAGGTTCGAGAAGACCTGGTGTTCGAATATTTCACGGAACATCGGCATCATCTCCGCGGCAACTGGCGCGAATATTTTCTTTGACAGGTTCGGGGGAATGCCAGCGATCGTGGCCGCCGCCGGCCCATCGCTCACCGCGAGCCTGGATTTCATAAAGAAAAACACGGGCCGGTGTGTAATTGTTGCAGTGGATACATCGTACAAGATACTCACGGATTACGGCATAGTCCCTCACTTCTGCATGTCAGTGGACCCGCAGCTCATCAACGCGCGCTACTTTGAAGGCTCATCCGAAACAGATACTGTGCTTGTGGCAGACCCCACGGTCCATCCTTCTGTGTTCAGGTTCTTTCGGGGCAGACGGGCTGTAACCGGCATCGCCTTCGATATGATGAAGTGGATTGAGGATATATGCGGCCGCAAGGGGGACCTGGCCCACGGCGGGTCGGTCTCTACAAGTGCATATGATTTTGCAAAGAGGCTGGGTGCTTCACCTGTAATCATGGTGGGCCAGGACCTGGCCTTTACTTCAGGGCTGGCCCACGCCAGGGGATCGCACCTCGATGAGCAGGTGCACAACCGCACCTGGAGGTTCATGAACGCGCAGATGTCCAACAGGCGGCAGCTCACCTATCTGCCCCCGGTTTTTGTCGACGGTGCAAGGGGGGGCCGGGTGCGCACAACACAGAAGATGCTGATCTTCCGCAACTGGTTCGAGAACCGGAACGACGGGGCGCTGATCAATGCGACCGCGAATGGCGTGATGATACACGGGATACCCAATGTTCCTCATTCGGCAATCAACATCCCCGGTGCGGCAAAAGACCCCTTTGATGTTATAGATGATGTTTTCGCGTCAGCGGGCGCGGGTGCGGGCCCATCCGAAAAGGAGAGGATGCGCAGGCGTGTTGCCGGGATGTCCCTTGAAGTTGGCGAACTGCTGCCGGTTTTTGAAAAGGCGCTCGCCCTGTCCGGGGAACTCGCGGAGATGATCGAATCGGGCATGGATAAAAGTAACCCCGGAAGAATGGGGTACATTCTATCCAAGCTCGCTGATGCAGATGCATTTATTGAATCCAGGGAAAAGTCCAGGGGGATACTCAGTTTTGCAATGCAGAGGGTGATTCACACCATCACCGAGGGTTATGAAACAGGCGCTGCTGCCGAGAATGCCGGTACACGCTCTGTTTTTTTATATTCGGGGATGGTCGAAGCTGCCCGGTTTACAGCAAGGCTTCTTGAGAAGATGAAGGTGCTGCTGTCAAAAGGTGATGGCTGAAGCCATTATGCCATCCGCCCCATCCGGCGCTATCGCGCCACCTTCCCCATGATGCGATGGGGAAGGGGATCGGTTTAAATTACTGTTTGCAGTTCTTGCATATCCGTTGGGGAGATGCCTTAAAGGGCAATGCGGCGGGTTGGTTGACTCTTCAGACTCTCCTCGCCGCGAATTCACGCTCAAGTACCTCTCGCACTCTGTCCACCGAAGGCTCCAGGAGTACGGGCTGGTTCGCATAACGGGAGTTTACCCCTTCAAGCTTCTTCTCATGGTAGCCCACCTTGAACTCTGAGAATTTCAGTCCATGTGCAGTGGAGATGACGATTACACGGTCGCTCTTCGATATTTCCTGTTTTTCAACAAGCTTGATGAGGGCGGCCAGCGCAACGCCTGTGTGGGGGCAGCTGTACATCCCGGTTTTATCGGCAAGTGCTGCGGCGTCCGCCAGTTCATCCTCGCTGGCCTGTTCAACTATTCCGTTAAACTCCTTCAGCGCCCTGATTGCTTTCTGAACAGATACAGGTTCGCCGATCTGTATTGCAGAGGCAAGGGTCTTCTTCGGCACAACAGGCGCGAAATCATTGAAGTCCTTTTTGTAAGAGAGGTAAAGGGGATTGGCGTTCTCTGCCTGAGCCAGTACTATGCGCGGCTTTTTGTTTATGAGGCCAAGATCGAGCATCATTTTAAAACCTGCACCCAGGGCCGCAACGTTGCCCAGGTTGCCGCCGGGGATGATAACCACGTCAGGGATATCCCAGTCAAACTGCTGCGCCATCTCAACGGCGATTGTCTTCTGTCCCTCAATTCGCAGGGAGTTCATGGAATTGGCAAGGTATATGGTATTGTCACGCGTTATCTCCTGGACTATCTTCATGCAGCCGTCAAAATTTGTGTCCAGGGATATTACGATGGAGTCATTGGCCATGGGCTGCACAAGCTGCGCAGTTGAAATTTTGTTCTGCGGCAGGAACACGATCGAAGGTATTCCCGCATAAGCAGCGTATGCCGCAAGCGCCGCGGATGTATCTCCTGTTGATGCGCAGGCCACGGCCTTGATGTTTTTCCCGCGGCTGATCATCTCGTTCACCATTGAAACAAGAACTGTCATGCCCAGGTCCTTGAAACTCCCAGTGTG
Organism: uncultured Leptospirales bacterium; assembly: GCA_964440335.1. Classification (GTDB taxonomy): domain Bacteria; phylum Spirochaetota; class UBA4802; order UBA4802; family UBA5550; genus JAAYBQ01. The sequence goes on along the minus strand of CAYTSF010000014.1, from coordinate 10,270 downwards.
GCTGTTGCCGCACATCTTGACCCACACGTCGTTCATGCCGAGCTTAGCTCCGAACCTTTTGGCCCAGAAAAGGTTGGTGTTCCCTTCATACATCGAGACTATGTTTTCATCATCAATGTCCGGGATTACCCATTCCTTCTTGCGCCATACACCGCTTCCATATGGCCACCTGTTTGTACCGGTGCGGCTGTCGAAAAGTTCCCTCCACTCCTTTCCGCTCCTGCGCTTCAGGAGTTCCATGTCGTGGCTCACTTCGAGCAGGTTCCCGCACCTGGGGCACCTGTATATGATGCTGTCCAGCGGGTAGCTTTCTTCACATCCCGCTATACATTTAAACTCCGCTTTAAACTGGCTCATGGCTGTTTCTCCGGTTTCCTGAAATCTTCAACGCGTATAATTACAACCTTCTCTTTTACAAAAGAGAACTGTTCTATCTCTGCTATGCAGTTCATCATGTTGCTTTCGTTGGCTTCGTGCGTTACAATGATCAGCGGCACGAACTCGGCGTTGACCTCTTTCTGTATCACCGATGCTATGGATATTTCGTGCTTGCCCAGCACTCCTGATATCTGTGAAAGAATGCCGGGGCTGTCCTCGGTAAGCAGCCTGATGTAGTAGCGCGAGATGCGTTCCCCCGGGTTCATGAGCCTTGCTGTTCCAATGAAGCGGGGATGGTATTCGGCCCTTCCTGAAAGCTGCACGATGTCGCTTACTATTGCCGATGCGGTCGAGCTGCTCCCTGCACCGCGGCCGTTGAGAACGACCGGACCTGTCATGTCGCCGTCGAGCATGATCGAGTTGTACTCGTAGCGGACAGAGGCCAGCGGGTGGTTTTTGGGTATCATCGTGGGGTGTACGCCGATGTCGAGCTTGCCGTCAATGTTTTTCGCGATGCCCAGCAGCTTGATGGTGTATCCCATGTCCCTGGCGTGAGCAATGTCAAAGGGGCTTATCTTGGTGATGCCCTCTACCGGTATATTTTTAAAATCGATTGATCTGCCGAACGAGAGCATGGCCAGTATGGCGATTTTATGCCCGGCGTCATAACCCTCCACGTCGAATGCGGGATCAGCCTCGGCAAAGCCCCTTTCCTGCGCATCCCTCAGCGCGTCTGCGAAGGAGACGTTGTCATCCTCCATGCTGCTGAGGATGTAGTTTGTTGTTCCGTTGAGTATGCCCGTCACTGAACGTATGTTGTTTCCAACAAGGCCCTTCTGCAATGCAAGGATGCATGGAATTCCCCCTCCAACCGCAGCCTCAAACCCTATGGCGCCGCCTGTTTCTGCCAGCGCGTCAAGTATCTCCCTGCCGTTCTCGGCCAGGAGCATCTTGTTGGCAGTGACTACGTTTTTACCCCTTCTAAGGGACTCGGTTATTATATCCTTTGCAGGCATTATGCCGCCGATAAGTTCTGCAACAATATCTATTTCGTCATCCTCTGTTATGTCCTGCCACCTGTCGGTTGTTCTCACGTTCACGGGGGCGGCGGACCGCCTGATGGAATCAACATCGCATATTGCCCTCACATTCAGTTCAATTCCTGTCTTGGCGTATACTGTGCGGCTGTTCCGCTTCACAAGCTCCATCACGCCAGAACCCACGGTTCCATAACCGATAATCCCGATATTGATTATTTTTTTCATATAATACTCCAGGGGCAAACATGGCCCAAAATATACCATTTAGAAAGTGGATATACACAAATTATATGTTCCCGGCTCGCCGCAGGCGGGCGAAGGAAACAGCACCTGTAGAATACCAGTTTCTGCTGTGTATAATTATCTGTAAAGGAACAACAGCATGCCGCATATGTCAATAATTGTTTTCGGGGATGCGCATGTAACCGCTGTTATGCAGTTACATGCGGCGGGATGCTACTTTTTAACCTTGAAGTAGGCGGTGATGCCGTTGAGTTCTTTTGATTTTTCCCTCAGGTGGTCCGTTGATTTTGTGATATTCTCCGATGACTGGGTCATTACCTGTATGGAAGCATTGATTTCTGACAGGGCCTTGAGTATCTCGTTGCTGCTGTTCTTCTGTTCCGCGGTAGTATCGGCGATAATGTCAGACATCTGGTTGATGGTCTCAATGTCATTGAGCACTATCTCGTTCCCCTTCCGCTGTTTGTCCGCTGATGCGGCGATCTCTTCAACAAGCTTTGCTGTGATGTTGATATTATTGATTACCTGCACGATCGCATTGTTTGTCGTGTTGACAAGGCCGGCGCCTTCGCTTACATCCGCCCTTGTCTGCTGGATCATCTTCTCGATTTCCTTGGTGCTGGAGGCTGTCGCATCGGCGAGTTTTGAAATCTCCTCGGCAACAATGGCAAAGCCCCGCCCGTGTTCGCCGGCACGGGCAGCCTCGATCGAGGCGTTCAGCGAAAGCAGGTTGATCTGGTCGGATATATCGTTGATGATCTGAACGATCTCGACAATTTTCTGGGAGTTTTCAGATATCTGGTTAATCTTGGAAGTTGTGTTGTCAAGGATCGTCTTTGTGGCATTCGCGTTCTCAACTGCTGCTGTCATCTTGTTGCTCACGTTGGCCGCCTTGTTGTTCACCTGTACCGATGCCTCGGATAGCTCCTCCATGGCTGTGCTGGTGCTTGTCATCTTGTTGGCCTGGTTCCTTGCCGCGGACGCTATGCTGTCAATGGAGGCTGCGAGTTCTTCGTTGGAGGATGTTGTCTCCTCGATTGAACCGGCCTGGTTCTGCATTTCGCTTTCCATCTTGTGAATGGTGCTTGTAAGCACTTCGGCTTCAATGTCTACTTCGGATGATACTTCTTTGATGGATTTGACAACATTCTGGGTTGTTACGATCATGCTGTTAATGGCCTCGATGAGTTCGTCGAATTCACCGCGGATACTCTTGTTGTAAACTTTGCAGTTGCAGCAGTATTTTTTTACCTTCTCCTCAATACTCATCTTCTCCATGCCTTCATAGCATGTTGTTCCCTCGATGCCCCAGCATGCCAGGTTCGATGTGTTGAAAGCCGGGCAGTCGGGCTTGTCGCAGCCGTTTATCTGGGTGCATTTCCTGTAGTGCTTCTGAATGATGAACCTGGTAAGGTCGCCCGTACTGACCACGGATGCGACTTCGATGATCCTTTTAAGGGGATTGCGGATTGCCCTTGCGATGAACATGCTTATTGCAAGAAGGATGAACGGTGTTGATATGATGAGCATGATCAGCATAAAACCGAAACCCTTCTGAAGGGTCTGCGTGTCGGATTTAAGAATCGCGGCACCTATATAAAGGTTTTTATCCGCCACGAAAACCTTGTCTGCTAAATATATGCTGCCATCATGGTTGAAATCGGTCTCTATAACCTCATTGCTGCTTTTGAACAGCTCAAGAAGGGTTTTATCATTCCGGCCCTCCCTGGAAGTAGGGACAAGAAATTTACCTTCAGTATCCATTATAAATACAAAACCGCCGGCTGCCGGTTTGAAATCCTTAAAGAAACTGACAGCCGCCTCGTTGCTGGCTGATGCCCTGAGTATGCCTGAGATATAATTTGCACTCTGATGCAGAGAAACCTCCGCGTTGTGCTTCGAATAATCGTTAACAAAATAAAAAAGTATTATCGTTGTAAGAGTCAGCGGGAGTATGGATATGAGGGTCATGGAACGGATCACAGTCCCGCTGATGCCGTACATAATTTTTTTCAGTATCATAAATTCCTCTGCATAAAAAAGTTTTTATTACGCCCCGTTCTATATTTTTGTGTGGGGCGGTTCCGGGATTATCATTGCACAGGTTGTTCCTCTTCCGCATCGATGCTGCGGTATGACCGGAACTTTACCCCCATCCATGCGCCTGCTGTTGCCGTTAACACACTCACGGCAATTGTAACCGGCGCCTGTGCGATTCCAACTTCAAATACTCCTGTTTTATAATATATATAACCGGTCGTGAGTAAAACCGGCAGTGATGCAAGTATGAAAGAACCGGCAGCCATATCCATTGCCCTGAACCTTGATGAAAAAAAACATGCCGCCAGCGCCGATATAAAGAGTGCGGCTGGAACACCCGTATTGGTGATAAACCGGAGGTTCTCCATGTCCAGCACATACTCCTTCCCCATGATGAGTATGACAATTCCAAACATGAGCATCTGTGCCATGAACAGTAGAAGCAGCGAGAGTGTTATCCACAAAAGGACAACCGGCCACGGTCTTTTTTTTACCAGCAAGCTGCCGCATTTTTTGCAGGTGTCCCTGTGTGCGGGGTTTGTGCGGCCGCATGACTGGCAGTTGATTCTGCCCTTGACGTTGCTGTTCATGTGATGTCCAGTGCTAATTTTATTATCATCTCTGTATGCTCGTTTTCAGGCGGGACCCTGTAGATGACTTTTTCACTGTCAGCCGCAAGGCTCCTTGCCTGTAGAAAGTCTTTAAATTCCGACCTGACCCCGCAGACCTTGACTATGACCGCAGCGGAGAGTTTTGCCCCCCTGACGTATATTTCGCTGTCCCTGGCGAACTTCTCTTCAACGGTCTCTGTTTTGGCCAGTGAGAAGGTTGGAGAGAATATAATTTTTGCATTGTTCTGTTTCATGAAAAGAAAACTTTCATCATGAAACACATCCGCACATATGAGCACACCAAAGTTAATCCCGAAGGCGCTGAATGTTTTAAGCTCCCTGCCCGGTGTAATCTTCCCCTCCTCGGCATAGAAGAGGTTTTTTTTTCTGTAAAAACCCAGTTCATCTCCGGACTGATATATGAATGCCGTGTTGTACATCAGTCCATCCTCGACTTCTGGCATTGTGCCTCCGATAACAACGCAGTCCAGCTTTTTTGAGAGTGTTTTTATTCTTTTTTTCTGGTATTGCTGATTGTGTTCTGTCTGGCCATGGTTGCCGAGTCTGGTGCTGACAAAGAAATATTCGGGGAAGCAGACAAAATGAGGTTTATATGCTGACATTTCAGCAATTTCATTTCTGGTCACCGGGGTTCCCAGTTTTTTTTGTACCAATATGATCCTGATTTCTGGCATAAAAAGACCGGATATAACTATTTTTATCTATGGGTATTATATCCACAAATATCCTCAGTTGTCAAACCTGCTCAAGTCAAGGAGTTTATTGTATAAAAACCAAAATATTTATGTCAAAAAAAGAACAAAAATAAAAAAAATTTCATATTTTAGGAGTTTTTGTCGTTGTAGAAGTATAGTTTAAGTGCTTCAGGAGGGCCAGGTGCGCAATAATAATGATGATTTTGATGCCTATTTTTCAGAATTATATGTAAGGAATTTTGACAGGATAGTAAAATTTCTGATTACCATTGTTCATGATTTCCCGCTTGCCGAGGATCTTACACATGATGTTTTCATGAAGTTTTACAGGAGAAGAATATTCATCCCTGGCGATCCGGGGAAAACAAGGAATTACATGCTTAAATCCGCCAAAAATATCGCCATAGATTACCTCAGACGGGAGAAGAGGCATGATGATAAATGCCGGAGGATTATTGAGGATATTGATACTCTTGATGATGCGTTCTATTCAGAAATTGAAAACGCAGTAATTGAAGGAGAGATTATCTCAAAGGTGGAGGATACGCTCCTGGAATTCCCCGAGCGAAAGAGAAAGGCCTTTCTTCAGATAATAAACAGCGGCAACGGGGATCATGCGGATACCCGCGATGGGGATAAAATGTCGAGATACCGCAAACAGAAATTATACATCGAGATAATTACAACCCTTCAGAACAGGCTCAGGGAATACATGGATTGAAATCAGGGGATTTTGATCCCTATTAACAGCAGGTCGTCCTCGATGATATCCGTGCCCCTGATCGTGTCGAGTTTCGCTAAAATCTTGTCGAGCATGTCTTCATCGGGGCAGTGCTGAGGGTTTCTGAAAAGTTCGGCAAGGTCATCGTCAAAACCGACTATGTGGCCCGTTATCTGATTTGTTGTTTCAATAACTCCGTCTGTAAACAGGAATACCCTGTCTCCGGTTGAAAGGGTAATGTGGTTAGACCTGTAGTTGGCATCCATGTTGTACCCGATAAGCGGCCCGCGCGATTCAGTTACTATTACTTCACCGCCTGCCCTGACAATTACCGGGGATGGGTGCCCTCCGTTGGCAAAATAGAGGTCATACAGGCCCTGATTGCTGTTGTAGCTTATACAGGAATAAATCCCCGTAAGGAAGTAGTTGGACATGTATCCTGAAATACCTGAATTGAGCTTTTCCAGGTAGGCCGCCGGATCATTGTGGTAACGCGCCATGAGTTCATCTGTTATGAATTTGAGGAGAGAGGTGAAGAGGGCCGATGCCACGCCGTGTCCCGAAACATCACCTATGAAGATGCATAATTCACCGCTGGAGGGAGTCCTGATGGCAAAAAAATCGCCGCCGATTTTTTCCACGCTCTTCTGTCTTACGTCCACCCTGTATATGGAGTTGCTGTCCTTTTCATGCTTCAGGAGGGTCTTCTGGACAATCTCTGCGATCGAGATGTCCTTCTCTATTGCCCTGTTCCTTTCGCGCAGCTTGTTTTCGCTTTCGGCAAGTTCATCCTCAATGCGCTTGCGGTGGGTGATGTCCTCCTGGATTGCAACATAATGAGTTATGCGGTTTTCGCTGTCTCTTATCGAAGAGATCGCGACCCTGTCCCAGAACTCTTCGCCGTTTTTCTTTATGTTCATAAGCTCGCCGCGCCATTCACCCCCGGCCCGGACCGTGGCGTATATGGCCCTTCGCTCTTCGCGGGTAAGGTTTTTGTTCAGCAGCGGGCCGGGCCTGCGTCCCCTGATTTCGTCCAGGCTGTAGCCCGTGACAGATTCAAACCATGGATTGGCATAGAGTATGCTACCCTCGGTGTCGGTGACAGAAATCCCCACAGGGCTGAACTTCACTGCCTCTGAAAGTATATGCAGGAATTCTTCGGTGCTTTTTCTCTCCCTGAGCTCGTTCTGCAGCTCCCTGGTCTTTTCGTCAACCTCCTGTGACAGGAACCGGTTGTAATCGCTGATTATCTGCTGCTGCTGGTCGGAACGCCTTTCATAGGACTCAATGACCGAGATATTCATATACACGGCTGCTGAGAGGAAGACGTAGACTATGATAATAAAAAGTTCCCTCAGTATGTTGAATTCCCTGGAATCCAGGGAATTGCCAGCGGTACTTAAATGCATCTCTGTGCCTGCAAACACCGCTATCATGAGAAAAATGATCCAGTTAACAAGAATAAGCAGAAACACCGTCCTGAATATTCTGCGGTTGTAGAGCATGATGGATGAGATCATCACGCTTATGAACAGCATGGAGATGTTGTACGATGAAAGCGCGAAGTCCCAGCTTATAAAGAATGCGTATATATACCTGGACATGATAATGTTCATGCAGAACATTATTGCGATGATCCAGTCGCTCTTTACATAGTATTTCTGCGCCCTCTTGAGCCTGTAGTTGATGAAGGCAAGAAAGGACGTTAACAGGTTCAGGATGAGTGGAACAACTATTGCTACGTGTTTAATTCCTGCAATGGCCTGGAATATGGCAGCGATCAGTGTGACCGAGAGGATAAACGTGAAGTAGAGGAAGCTCCCCCTGATCTCCATGATCTGCCACGGGGTATAGCCAGGCCTGTATTTCAGGGCCAGGAATTCTTCTGAGGCGCCAATGGCGCGCCAGATTTTATCCGTAATGAACTGTTTGGTGTTTTTATTCATCTGATCATCGGTTTGATAAATGTAAAAAAATAAGGATTCATTAACACCGCTTTTGTCAATGTTTATATTTGGCCTGTTTTCTTTGTTATTTTTTCAACGGATAAAGGGCTGCGGCCTGTTAAAATTGGTCAAAGTATATTGATAATGACGTTTTTTTTATTAACGAATCGTCCGGATTATGAACAAATATCAAAAAATTTGTGGATTTATAATCCTATGAATTTTAAATGGGGTAAGCCGGGTAACATGAAGTATAAAACCGGGCAGCGAAAATGTTTCGGGTTGATGTGATCTATGCGGCCCGATTGCATTGCGCAATAAATATATAAATCAGGGCGGATTTGCGGAAGAGTTACGGGACACAACCTGAACGGGTGTGTAATGGTGCTTATGCATCCTCTCTGAAAGCAAAAATAATAATTCAAAACAGTGAGGTTATCTATGGATCGTATTATTGATTCGCGCGATCAGAAGTTCGTGCTTTATGAACTGCTTGGCGTACAGGAACTCTTCAAGACAGAACAGTTTAAGGACTTCGACCAGGACATGTTCGACATGACACTTGACCTGACAAAGCAGATATGTGAAGAGCATATCCTGGGCTGTTACCAGGAAGTCGACAGCCAGGGCGGCGCAAAGTTTGATGCAGGGAAAGTAACAATTCCTCCGCAATACCACAACGTTCACAAGGTGATGAACGAAGCAGGGCTTTTCACAATGGGTATAAGCCCCGAACATGGCGGACAGGGCATGCCCTACACAATCTGCATGGCATCATACGAGTACTATTCATTCCACATGGGATTCATGCTCTACCCCGAAGCAACAACAGGCGCAGCTCACCTCATCGAAGTATTCGGTACAGACAGGCAGAAGAAACTCTACATGGAGAAGATGTATGCCCAGGAATGGGGCGGAACAATGTGTCTTACAGAAGCTGATGCGGGATCGGACGTTGGCGCGCTCAAGACCAGGGCAGTGAAACAGCCTGACGGTACATATAAAATATCAGGTGCTAAAATATTCATCACATCGGGCGAGAATGACCTGTTCAGCAACATGGTACACCCGGTTCTTGCAAGGATCGAAGGTGACCCGGCGGGAACAAAAGGTATCTCCATATTCATCGTACCCAAGTACAGGGTCAATTATGACGGCAGTCTGGGCAAGTTCAACGACGTGCACTGCACCGGAATCGAGCACAAGATGGGACTTAAAGGGAGCGCAACCTGTTCAATGAGCTTCGGAGATAACGGCGACTGTATCGGTGAACTCCTGGGCGAAGAGAGAAAGGGCATGGCCATCATGTTCCAGATGATGAACGAGGCGCGCCTTGGCATGGGACTTCAGGGTTCCAGCACATCTTCAGTATCATACCTTCATGCGCTTGCTTATGCTAAAGAGCGCGTACAGGGCAAGAACATAAAGGATTCAATGAATCCCGACGCACCCAACGTGCCCATCATCCAGCACCCGGACGTACGAAGGATGCTTATGTGGATGAAGACACATGCAGAGGGCCTGAGAGCCCTTGTTTACCTCTGCGCGCTCTGTCTTGACAAGTCCCGCGCATCTACAGGTGCTGAAGTTGATAAATGGACCGGCATCATGGACTTCCTGATACCTGTTTGCAAGTCTTACGGAACAGACATGGGCTTCAGGGTAACAGAGCTTGGCATCCAGTGCTTCGGCGGGTACGGGTTCTGCAACGACTATCCCATGCACCAGTTCATGAGGGATATGAAGATAGCATCTCTCTACGAGGGAACAAACGGCATCCAGGCACTGGACCTTGTGGGCCGTAAACTGGGCGCGCAGAAGGGCGCAGTGTTCATGAACTACCTTGGTGAAATGAACAGGACATATGAGACATACAGGAACAATCCGCGCCTTGCAGACATGGCAAAGGACGTTAAGGAATACATAGACCTCCTTGCCGCGATGGGCATGTACTTCGGAAGCTGCATGAAAGAAGGGAAGTTTATGATACCGATCGCCAATGCGCAGCCTTTCCTCCAGATCTGCGGCAACATATCTCTCGCATGGCTCCACCTGTGGATGGCAGGCGTTGCTGAAGAGAAGCTCCAGGCGATTTATAAGGCCAGGGGCATTGCTGACGACAAAAAGGCAATGAAAGACCTTCCCAATGATGACAAAGAAGCTGCTTTCTATCAGGGCAAGGTGTTCGGCGCAGAGTACTACATCAAGAATGTTCTTCCTGCAGCGAAGTCCTATGCTGAAGCTATTAAGAAAGAAGACCTTTCTATTATGAAGATAAATGACGCAAGCTTTGCATGCGGGGAGAACCTGTAACATGTAACACAAATGGTAGAGTCCGGTCGCGACCGGACTCTACCATGAAAATAAATAAATGAGGCCGCCCGAAATGGCGGCCTTCTTATTGAGCATCATACCGCGTAAATTTTCAGTTCCCGGATTACTTTTGTAATACCGGTAAAATCCCTGTCGTTGTGGAGCAGGTAGAGGTCATTTTCAAGTGCTGTCTGCACAATCAGCAGATCAATAGTGCTCCTCACTGTTATCCCGGCTTTACGGCATTTCATGTAATTTCTTG
>CAYTSF010000013.1:31185-37985 GCA_964440335.1 uncultured Leptospirales bacterium | reverse complement strand
GTGGATTTATTAAACGGCATGATGAGAGTATTCTGTTTATTGCCGGTTTAATTCTTGTATATGTTTCTGTTCAGATGCTCTTCCGGAGATGAAAATTATTTAAAGGTTAAATATAATGAAGCTATACCAGGTTGATGCTTTTACAGGTGAATTTTTTAAGGGGAACCCTGCGGGTGTATGCGTTCTGCCACGGCCAGGTGAAGCGAATGATGTTCTGATGCAGAATATTGCAATGGAGATGAACCTCTCTGAAACTGCATTCCTCTGCAAAAAAGGAGATGAGTATGACCTTCGCTGGTTTACACCGGATACAGAGGTGGAGTTCTGCGGCCATGCTACATTATCATCGGCCCATGTTCTCTGGGAACTTGGCCTTGAGGAGCCCGGCTGTGAAATTACCTTTAATACGAAGAGCGGGAAACTTTTCGCGCGGAAGATGAAGGATGAAATTGAACTGAATTTTCCTGTATTTGATGTTATTGAAACAGAACCGGTTGATATCATAAACAGGGCACTGGGTGTTGAACCTCTCTTTACAGGGAAGAATGGTTACCGTTACCTTGTTGAAATTCATGATACTGCCGGACTTCGGAACATTAAGCCGGACTACGGGCTGCTGAAAACGGCAGGGAAGTTAGCATTCATGGTAACCTGTAAATCTGATGATGGGGAGTACGATTTTTATTCCAGGTTCTTTGCGCCCTCGGTGGGAATTGATGAAGACCCTGTAACAGGTTCAGCCCATTCATACCTGGCTCCCTACTGGTCAAAGAAGCTTGATAAAAATATACTCAATGCATACCAGGCTTCGAAACGCGGAGGTGCCATGCGATGTGAACTGACCGCAAGCGGGAGAGTGTTACTCAGCGGGCGCGCGGTAACCGTGTTTGAGTTAGAGATGAGACTGCCGGCGGTGTGAAAGGTAGTGCAGTGTATATTAAATCTTTTTTTACGAAAGTTTCGAAACAATATACTGGTTCAGAGAAACTCCCTCTTCAGCAGACCGTAAAGCAAGATACCGGTGCATTTCGGGTGAAATGCGTAATGTAAGGTTCCCTTTGAATTTTTTTAATCCGAAAGGTTCGGGTACCGGCTCCTTTTCCTCCTGGAGCCATTTTATGGTTTCACTTACAAGGTATTCAATCTCCTTCAGGGCCTTTTCCGGTGTTGGCCCATGCACTGAGAGGGAAGGGAATTCAAGACACCTGCCAATGTGTAGCTGGTCCTCATCTGACCACTCTATTCGATATGTGTATTTATCAAGGTTGCTTTTTTTCATTCTGTGCCTCCAGTTTTTGAAGGGCAAGCCTGACTGCTTTTACCTGGTAAGGTTTAGCCATTTTTCCATCCTTTTGTATGTTGATACGGGGATCGCCTGCCCATGGCGTTTTGAAAATATGATGACTGCCCCTGACTCGTGGTTCACCGAAATATTTTATGCAGATTTTAAGCAAATCCTGGAACATGACATTATTCGGATTGTTCAGTATCTCTTTTTCATTCATATAATCATGATACCATATGTGCTATCGTGAGGCAAGAAGTTTTTATTGCTTTTCATAATCCAACTGGCTCTCTTTAAGCATATTAACCTTACCCTTCATAGAACTCGTAGTCTACCATCTGCTTTTCGATGAGGATGGATTCCTGGTTCAGCTCTTTGAGAATATCATCCATGATGGCCTTTACCTGTTCCTCACTTGCATCATAAATCTCAACTACCAGGCTGTTCTCCCGTGTCACCACACCCTTGTCGTCGGTATATGCACCTTTACCCTGAATCATTGAGAATCCCGTTACATGCTTCAGTACGATCTTTCGTACCCTGTTCCCTGCCTCGTCGTTTGAAAGTACCTGCTTGTAGGTGGACCTGTCATTAAGGCCGATGTACAATGTGTACTTTACTTTCTGCGGCTGGTATGACACGCAGCCTGAACCTGTGATGCTCATAATAACCAGTACAAATGCTGCGGCTGTAATCCTTCTCATGATTTACCTCACGTAAATTTTTATGCAATACTTCGGGACAGTCACAACAATTCAGGTTTTAAAACCGCGGGAGGCTCACCGGCAATCGCCCCTTTATCCCGTAAAAAATGAGTTATTATGGCTACCCTTTATGTCAGCTTTATTATGTGTTCTTTTAAATGGGGATACTGCTTTAGCAGGTCATCCCTGCGGGCCAGTGTAAAATCCTCGAATTCAAATCCCGGTGATACGCTGCAGCTTGCGAGGCTGTATGGGCCTGCATCTTTTACCGCTGCCGCGAAGTAATTGTTTTTTGTTATGGTATACTGGAAGTATTCATCATTATCGGGATTTAATCCCAGGGTAACCTCTGTCAGTTTACCGTCATCGCTGATAACGTGTACCACTAATGGGCTCCCTTTGTGGAAGTACCATGTTTCGTCAGATAATATTTTGTGAAACCTTGAGGGTTCATTGCCCGTTACAAGGAACAGTATCGAGGTCGAAAAGCAGTGCTGGGATTTATACCTTTGCGGCAACTCCTCCCTCCTGATGAATTCACCGGACCTGTAGGTCTCCCTGAAGTATCCCCCTTCCGGATGCTTATGCAGCCCAAGGATTTCTATGAGGTGTTCCGCTTCGTTGTTCATGGTTTATTCTCTTCAGGTCTATGATATGAATAATTGTGTCAAAAAGTCAATGCAAAGTTGGTGCAGGTTCAGATCTGTCAGTGTTAAAAATGTGTTTACATCATACCATTCATGGATATCCTATCATCAATTTACCGCAACATGTATGGTTAAGTATTATAAAGAAAGCCACAATGGGCAGAGCAAAGAAATTTTTCTCTGTGAACTCTGTGTCTCAGTGGCTTATGCCGGCGCTGTTGCACAACGGGTGGAATGTATGAAATACGTGGCACTGCTCCGCGGAATCAACGTGGGTAAAAACAACCGCATTGACATGAAAAGCCTTAAGTCCATGTTCGACATGGCAGGTTATGTTAATGTATCAACCTATATCAATTCCGGAAATGTAATCTTTGAATCAACAAAACCGGCAGCCACAATTCGCCATGAGATTGAATCAGCCCTGCGGAGTGAATTCGGTTTAAACGTCCCTACACTTGTTAAGACCATTAAAGAGCTGCAGCACATTGCAGGGGATATCCCCGCTGAATGGTGCAATGATGAAACACATCGTACTGACGTGGCATATCTATTTAAAGAGGTGGATTCAGTTAAAATTATTGACAGGCTGCCTGTTCGAAAAGAATACATTGATATCAGGTACACAAAGGGAGCCCTCTACTGGAATGTGCTCAGAGAAAACTACAATAAAAGTAATCTGAACAGGCTCATAAGCCATGAACTGTATCAATATATGACTATACGTAATATCAATACTGCCAGGTACCTGGCGGGTTTATGAAATATGCAATCTTGCGGGCAGAGGTAAACATGTCATGAAAGAATGGATTTATGATGAATATAAACATTGCGGTGTTGATTATTCCAGCGAGCAGCAGGCGGAGGAGTATGATAACCGGCACCAGCAGTTCAGGAATTACGAAAAGGAGTTCCATGCCATGATCGACTACCTTTCTCTGGAAAACACGAAGGATCTGTCGATGATAGACCTGGGTTGCGGTACTGGTGCGACTGCGGTTTATGCGGCAAAGGTTTTTAAGAAGGTCTATGGCATTGATGTATCCGGCATGATGATAAAGCAGGCCATGGAAAAGGCCGGGAAGGTTAATGCAGGGAATATCGAATTTATCAATGCCGGGTTCCTCACATATACTCATAAAGATGAGCCGGTTGACCTTGTGATAACAAGGGCGGCTTTTCACCATCTGCCCGATTTCTGGAAACAGGTTGCCCTTCTCCGGATGAACAGCATGCTTAAAACCGGCAGCATATTATATATATTCGATGTTGTTTTTAATTTTAATGCAGCGGAGTATGAGTCAAGGATCGAAGGCTGGGTGTCGGACTTCGAAATCAAAGCCGGGAAAAATTTCAGGCATGAGGTCGAAACCCATATCAGGGATGAGTACAGCACCTTCGGCTGGATACTGGAAGGCATGATCGGTCAGGTCGGGTTCAGGATTGAAAAGAGCAGGTCCGTTGACGGGTTCCTCACGGAGTATCACTGCGTCAAGACCGGAGATGTAAAATTTTTACAATGATAAGTATAGCTAACTTATTTTAAAAAATTCCAGTAGCGATTTCAGGTTCTCTGCCTGCGCGCTTATCTGTTCGGCAGATGAGGCGATCTCTTCGGCCCCTGCTGCCTGGGCCTGTGTCTGGTCATTGATCTGGTCCATGGTCTTTGATATCTCCTGGTGGGTAATGGTCTGCTCATGCGTCGAGTTTGATATATTATCTGACATGGTCATGACCTGCTTGGTCGCGTTCAGTACCTTTTCGCTGGCCAGGGTCTGTTCATCTGTGGAGCCCGCGATTTTCTGTACCAGTTCCTTGGTGTTGTTTATGAAATTGATGATGTTCTCCAGGGCCCTTGAGGTTTCGTTGATGTCGTTAATACCCTGTTTGGCGGAGTTTACTCCGTTTGATACAAGGCCTGTAATATTCTTTGCCGACATGGCCGTCTGCTCTGCCAGTTTTCCGATTTCATCGGCAACAACAGCAAAACCGCGTCCGTGTTCCCCGGCGCGCGCTGCCTCAATTGCCGCGTTAAGGGCCAGCAGGTTTACCTGGTCAGATATGTCGCTAATCATCGTAACCATCTCGGCTATACGCAGGGAGTTGTCCTCTATGCTGTGCATCCCCTTGATCGTATTCTGCATCAGCTCGCTCCCTTTTTTTGCCTCTGCGGTAGTCACGTTGGCCACCTTGAGAGCCTGTAGTGCGTCGTTGTTCACTGACAATATGATTGTGCCCAGTTCTTCCATGGCCCTGTAGGTGTCCCTGGAATGGTCTGACTGTAACCTGGAGTTATCCGCTATCATTTCGTTTGATGACGATATCTCCTCAAGGAAAGCTGTAGCCTCTTCTACGGCCGCGGCCTGGTTCTGCGCCCCGTCCGAGAGGCCTGAACTTGTTCCGGCCAGTTCATCGGCTGATGCCGCGAGCTGGTTCGAAGCGTTCATGGCCTGCTCAACGACATCCTTTATCCTGTCCTGGAAATTCTTCATGTGCCTTATCATGTCGCCGAACTCATCGTACAGGTAATCGCTGCTCCTTGCTGTCAGGTCGCCACCCGCGAGTTTCCTGAATATACTGATAGTGTTGCGTATGGGGACTGAAAAACTTTTTCCTATTTTGTAGATGATGATGAAAACTACTATGTTGATGAACAGTATGGCGATAATTACCCGTATGATTATGTTATTCACGGGTTTCATGTAATGGTCTTCATAGCTGGCTGATACAAGGTAGTGTCCTGATGAATGGAGCTTTATTTTTCTGAGCATCAGAGGTTTATCGTCAATGATAAAGTGCCTGTAGCCGGAGTCGTTGGCGGTTACAAATTCAGTAATATCCTTTCCGTGTTTATCTGTAAGGTCTTTTCCCAGTACCTTGTTGAGCATGTTCTCTTCGGGATGATATATTATTTTTCCTTCTGCGTTCATGATCAGGAACTTGGTATCCGCCCCGGTGCTGACGCTGTTTAATATTTCTTTAATTGTTTCAACGTTCACTGTTGCCCCTATTCCGCCACGCATTTTACCGTTTACTATTTTGGGGATTATACATGCTATGACTGTGTTCTGCGTGGCCTTGCTTTTTATAAGGTCAGACCATGCCGGTGCATTTTCCGCCAGCGCCCTCCTGAAATATTCCCTGTCTTTTATGTTCGGTGCTGTGCCGCTGTTGTTGAATGAACTGCCGTCATTTTTTACAATAAAAAGTGTTTCAATATTCCCAAGTTCATGATTCATGCGGTTGTCGTATATTTTTTTTACAGCTGCCGTTGCATTGTTTCCAGCCAGTGTTTCCGGGTCGTAGTAATTGAGGTTGGCCTGTAACTCTATGCGGATATTGTCAAAAATGTTATCTATTGCTATGGCGATCTTATCAGCCCTGGTCATTGTTTCGGTCTTGTAGAATTCCACTGTTCTTTTAACATTGATGGAATATATGGCGACACCTACAACCGCAAGGACTATCATCATGAAACTCAGAATCGGGGCCAGCAGCTTTTCAAAAACGGAAAGAGACCTGAGGTTGTTTGAAACAGCAATGGGGTGTAGCACTGTTTTCAGCCTGAAGTAGTGGTAGAAGGTCAGGCTGGTAACGAGCATCAGTTCCATCAGCACATAGAACATCATCTGGTAGGGTGTAATCAGTACCCTCTGGATGTATGTAATAACCGATATAATTACTGAAGTGCCTAAAAGGGGCACTGAAAATATTAGTGACGATGTGAAGGGGTACCTGCGGGCGAACATTACGGATGCCTGGTCTGAGCTGTTGCTGTCAATTAATCTCTGGAGCCTGCCGGCAAAATAATTATAAAGCAAAAAAACAATAATTAAGCCGGGTATTGAGAGGGTGGCCATGAGCAGCAGGGTCTTTTTTATCTCTGCAATTTCCATGCTTATGAGGATGAAAAGGATCATGATTACAGGGAAAGCAAGGAATGCTGTCATAAAATTCAGCATGAGCTTTTTTTTAATGCCGGCTAACTGCTTATCTATCATACTAAACTCCACTATTGTAGAACTGGCTCCGTAAAGAATTTATCTGGATTTCAATCTCTTCCGGATTTAATTCCCCGCAACTTGCGGCAGGGATATTCATTCATTGTATTCTTATCGGGCCACGCAACATCTTTTCTTTAAATAATACCTGGTACACATATCA
>CAYTSF010000013.1:16495-31085 GCA_964440335.1 uncultured Leptospirales bacterium | reverse complement strand
GGATGTTCCGCTTTCTGGCACAGGATGCAGGCCATAAACCCGGACTTTAAAATATATACAGGTGCCCTTACAAAGGAAAAACTTCAGAAACCCGGCAACCATATAAAAGGGGCTTCAACTACATTCGGAAAATTCGTGGGGACAATGGAACCTGTGCCTGACGACGCCTTTGTAATTGTCCCCTACGATACATACCTGCCGCTGCGGTTTAATGACGGCGGCCGCGTTAAACTCCTCCATACGCCGGGACATACTCACGACCATTGCTCCCCCTCTGTTATGATCGGCGACAGGTGCGTATTCTGCTTCTCGGGCGAAACTTGCGGAACTTACTACACCGAGGATGTTGTGCTCACAACGCCTTCGTCCATGCCTCCGAACTTCAGCTGGGGCCATTACATGGCAAGCATGGAGAAGGTCAGGTCGCTGAGGCCTGAAATGATGGGCTTCTGCCATTTCGGTATAGTGTCCGGCGCGGATGATATTGATGCGCTATTTGCTGACCACGAAAAGTTCATGAAGGATTTCAGGGAGGGAATCATAAGGGCATTCGGAGAGGACGGGTCAACTGCACATGTCATGAAGGCGACAGAGCGCCTGTGGAAGGACCGTTTCGGTGAAGGACTTCTTGCCATGCCCGGCAGTGAAAATTTTTTCAGCAACCTGCGGCTTGCTCTTACCTACGGTCTCATGATTGACCTTGGGTTCAGGGACTCGAAGTACGAGGAGCGCACCGCGTACTGAGCTGCGTCGGACTGTGGTCAGCAGAGAAGTAATTCCTTATTGACAAAACCGTGATCCGCCTGTCTCTGTGATATAATTTAATTATGGAGGATTTCATGAAAAGGTTTGGATTACTATGCGCATTTTTTATACTGGTAAGCGGCATTGTTTTTGCTGCGGAGAAAACTACGACTGTTGAAAAAAAAGAGTTCGGCATTACAATGCAGATACCGGAAGACTGGAAAGTGGACACAGAAAATTACCCTGATCCCTCAGAGCTCTGGCTTCAGGTTCCAGTGGGTGATGAAGTTCGCCTGGTCTGTTATTTCAGGCCGCTTACAGGGGACTACGCCAAATCAAAAAAGGACCTGGCCGCGTCATTCAGGAATGAGTGTTTCGCGGACTATAATGAACAATTAGAGGGCGGCAGGAAACTTATTATCAAGGTCGTGAAGAAGTCCACATGCAGCAAAACCAAGGGCAAAAAAATCGAGGTTTGTACTGCTGAATTTAAATATGATTTCCAGAGGGCCACTGTGAATACATGCTACGCCATATTTAAAACAGAGAAGGGCGCATACATGGTCTTTTTCTCTTCTTCAGACATTAAAACCTACAAGAAGCATGTAGATAAGTTCAAAAAAGTTCTGAGTTCAATACAACTGATGAAATAAAAACGGCTCTTCGGTTCGCCAGAACAGCCGAAGCCGCTGAAGAGATCTCTGCGCCGGAACCAGTCACTCGCAATGGAACCCGTGACCTTCTGGCGCATAAGATATCTGAAGCGAGATTCAATGAACTTCTTCCATTTAACATACTATCAGTAAACCGTTTATTACCCCGGGCATTATGCAATTTAGCCCAAAAGGATGTTCCATCAAATCATTGTCCTTCCGATTAAGGTTCACTATAAACTTTCTGTGAAAATTATCATTATTTCTCCTTGACAGAACAACAACAACTATAAATATGCAACTTGTTGAATATACCCTGTGGTTTTACGCCGGTATGGCAGTACCTGGAAAGAGTTACTGTACACCTTGAATCCGGGGCCAGATTAAAGGATGAGGTTGGCAGCAGGTACCGCCTGGTAGAGCTGCATAAAATAGATATGGCGCTGTCACATTCAATACTTGCCACTCTTGTAGGAAGGGGAAAACCGCTGAGCGGTTATGACCTTGCCAAGGAGTTCAACAGCTCCGTTGGTTTTTTCTGGAAGACTACTCACCAGCAGATTTACAGGGAGCTTGCACGTCTTGAAAAGGAGGGGATGCTTACATCCGAGGTTATCAAGCAGACCGACAGGCCTGACAAGAAAATTTACAGCATTACCGAAGCCGGCAGGTTTCAGCTTGTGGAGTGGATAGCTGAGCCCTCCATGCCGACTCCGATCAAGGAGGATATGCTTGTAAAACTTTATGTTGGGTACCTGGTCCCCAGGGATATGCTCATCCGTGAGCTCGAACAGCTCCGTGTTTTGCATGTTGAACGCCTGCGGCTTTATAAGGAATATGAAAAAAAATACTTTCCAGATATAAAAACACTCAACATAAAGGGTAAATACCGCTACATGAACCTGAGGAGCGGCATCAACTTTGAAACAAGCCACATCAGCTGGTGCGATGAGGCCATTGAGTTTCTTAAAAATGAATTTGAATAAAAATCAGAGGTGAATATATTATGAATACACGTATTACAAAACTCTTCGGGATCAAATATCCAATAGTTCTTCCAGGCATGAGCTGGATCAGTACACCTGAACTTGTTGCAGCAGTATGTAACGCCGGCGGTATAGGTTGGCTTGCTACGGGTCCGCTTTCAACAAAGCAGACTGAAGCTGCGATAAAAAAAATCAGGGAACTGACAAATAAGCCTTTCGGCGCAGGCTGTACGCTCCTTATGCCTGGTGCGAAAGAGAACGCGGAAGTTCTTATCGATATGCAGGTCCCGGTAATCAACGTGTCTCTCGGCAAACCCGATGACATCGTGAAAAGGGTACATGCCTATAAGGGCAAGGTAATCCAGACTGTTGTTGGCGAAAAACACGCGCTGTCAGCGGTTAAGGGGGGAGTTGACGCACTCCAGGTAACAGGTTATGAAGCGGCAGCCCACGGCGGAAAGATCGGCAACCTCTGCCTTATCCCTACCATCAGGGAAAAGGTGGATGTTCCCATCGTTGCCTCCGGCGGATTCGCTACAGGCCAGGGACTCGTTGCCGCGCTTGCACTGGGTGCGGACGCTGTGGCAATGGGAACAAGGCTTGCAACAACCAAGGAGAGCCCGGTTCATGACAGGACAAAACAGGCACACCTTGACGCAACAAGTGAAGACACCCTCTATTCAAACAGGTTCGATGGTCTCTGGTGCCGCGTGCTCAAGTCTCCATCAGCTGAAAAATCCATCAAGAACGGCATGAACCTTTTCAGGGCTGCTATGGTCGGACCAAAGATCGCAAAGGACCTTGGACTGCCTGTAATGAAGGTCATGCTCGGAATGCTCGCACAACCAGACAAGATGATGACCCTTGCTCATATGGCAACAGCTTTTGGAAAAATCCAGGCAGCTACAGAGCTGGGTGATTACGACAAAAAGGGCGTGGAGCTCATAGGCCAGTGCTGCGGACTTATCCACGATATGCCTACAGTAAAAGAGACAATTGATAGAATCATGAAAGAGGCAAAAGCAGCAGGCGGAACAGTTGCTTCTTCTTTAAAGTAATCAGATACTAAAATGCATACCGGGGCTTTGCCCCTGGTATCAGGTACAGGGGGGCTGCCATCGGCAGCCTCTTTTTTTTAAAAAATGAGAACCGTTTCTCTCCCCCACCTGTCAAAGTCCCGGAAACCTCAGATAAGAAAGAGGTCCCGCGGAGATTCACAGCAGGCGGTATAATGAATAATAAAACCGTCCCTGTGGCCGTAAAACAGGAGGAGAAAGACCATGAAAAAAATAATGCCCTTTGTTTTTGTTCTTTTTATTGCACTGTCGGTTTCATGTAAAAAAGACAGCCAGTCACCTGAAAGAATCAAGTCTGAGGAGATTGCCCGGTCTATTCTTAGCGGTAAGGATATTCCTGGAAGTGTAATGAACAAAAATTCAGACATGGCTGTTCAGGATGAGCTGAAAAGTGCGGAGAACCAGCCTGCCGGGGATGAACAGGCTGCGGAGCAGTATAATGAAAGCCTGTACAAAAATTTTTACGTGCCCTTCAGTGAGTCCAGGGGACGGCTCGTTGAATACAGGATAAACCTCACTTATGAAACCGGGGCACTGGCAGAGGCACGCCTTGAACTGCTTAACATTATCGCAGCCTACGGGTTTCTCTCCAGCAGCACATCATCTACGACCGGGCGCTATGCCAGCGTAAACAGCGAATTTTACATAAAATCAGAAAAGTTGTACATCGCCCTGAAAGAGATGGAAAAAATCGGTAAGCTCACGGCTGAAAACATCTCGGCCATAGATCATACTGAAGAGATGGTGCTGAAAAAACAGAAGATCACGCGTGAGCAGGCCCGTATCGCAAGGAGAGAAAAGGCAGCGCAGTCCGCAGCGACAAAAGTTAAAACCTGGTCCGAGACCGAAGAATCCCTTACCCAGAGCGAGGATGAACTTGACGCTGCCGAGCATGAGTGCTGGAAGATCAATGACCGCATCGCCTGGGCATATGTAAAAGTCTTTATCAGGGGTCCGGAAGCACCTGAGAAGGTTGAAGTCCCTCTGTATAAAAACGCACTTGTTGCGCTTGCAAATTTTTTCCTGGGATTATTATATCTCTGCATCTACGCTGTTCCGTTAATCCCTGTGGTGATTTTAATTTGGGTCAAACGAAGAAAAATTGCCGGGCTGTTCAGGAAGGAAAAGGATTGATCCAGGGAGTATAAACTCATGGTTTTCCGGATCTGTCTGAAACATGAATGCCGCCCATCTGTATGTGGCGGCATTCATGCAAACTGTTATGTGATGCATGCGTACTATCTGTTTTATCGCGTTCTTTTAACTTGCTGTTTTTCCTGTTTATTTACTTCATCTTGTTCATCTTGAGGGATATGCCCATGGCCAGCAGCGTCTGGTTCCTGTCCTCGACGTTGAGTGCCTGTTCCATCCCGCCCGCATCAATATTCATGTTGATGGCCTCTTTTGTGAGCCTGAGCCCCATGTGGTTCTTCGTCATCATGATCTTCGCGTATTCCATGGCTGTCTCCATGAGCTTGTCCCTTTCAACAATCCTGGATACGAGGCCCAGATTGTAGGCCTCTTCTGATGACATGAACTTTCCAGTGTACATGAACTCGTAGGCACGGCCCGCACCGATCATCCTGGGCAGCAGGTAACTGCATGCCATGTCAGCTCCGCCAAGGCCTATGTTGATGTATGCGGCATTGAATTTGGCGTCGGGCGAAATTACGCGGATATCCGATGAAAGAACAAAGCTGAATCCCTGGCCGGACGCTGCACCGTGGACAGCCGCGATTATGGGCTGCGGCGCGCGCCTCATGTGCAGGTTGATCCTGGCGAGCCTTGCCTGGAACCTGTAGAATTCCTCTGTGGACATTTTCGGCGCGCTTTCCATTGATTCCTTCATGTCCAGGCCTGCGCAGAATCCCTTTTCGCCGTTTCCTTTAAGGATTACAACAACCGTTTCAAGGTCATAGAGCCTCTCCCTCCAGAAATCTTCAAGTTCCTCCATCATGAGGTGAGTTACTGCGTTATAGCTTTCAGGCCTGTTCAGGCTGAGTACCATTATTCCCTTTTCAGGTGTTTCGCATTGAATTGTTTTATAGTCCATTTCCCCTCCGTATACCGGAATTCCGGTTATGATTACCTGCTTAAGTTTTATTTTATTAAACGAATAATGTCAATACAATTCATAATAAGATAAAGTGCATAAAAGCCCCTTTTAGGGTGCAGAGGGACGGTTGGTTTAAGCAGGGGATTTTATCTTTACACGGGAACAGAGGGGGGATTTATTATGACAAGCCAAATAATCTGTCCTTCCTGTATAATAGTCTTGACATTTTCCCCGGATTTTCTGATTTTATATCAGATTGTAAAAAATAAACAGTCCACCAAAGAGGGTGGGGTGAAAACAAATTTCTGGAGGATGAGTAATTATGAAAAAGGCAGGTTTTTTAAAGGCTTCCATGGTTGCAGTAATTGCACTTGCGTTCTGTATACCGGTATTTTCATGGACACTTGGCAAAAAAGAGATGGTATTAAACGGTAGCGGCGCAAGAACAAAATCTATTCTTACCGTGTACTATGCATCACTTTATGTTCCAACCGAACTTAAAGGCGCGGATGCAAAAACTATTATTGAAGCAGATCAGCCAATGTGCCTTGTTATAAATATTGACTCAAAACTTGTAAGCAGGGATGATTTCCTTGAAGCGGTATCTGAAGGTTTCGGCAAAGCTGCCCAGAGCGGTTATTCAGCATCAGGTTCAGAACTTGATGCCTACAAGGCCATGTATAAAGATGTAACAATTCAGAAGGGTGACAAAATAGCCAACTACTATGTCCCTGGTTCAGGCATGACAGTTACATACAACGATAAGGGCCTTCCCGGAGCAGTCAAAGGTCTTGGTTTCAAAAAGGCATTCTTTGCTATTTATATCGGACCCAATCCTGCACAGGAAAAACTCAAAAAGAAACTTCTTGGCCAGTAATCATATCAGCCATATAGAACAGGGGGCATGAGCCCCCTGTTCAGTTAATAAACCATTTCATTATACCACATAAACTTTTTCTGCCCCAACTGATTCTTTTCACCTGCTTATATGTATCAAACCTGTTCATGATCCCGGCAACCCGTTTATGGTCATTATGATAGTTCCGGTTATCATGCTCACGGCCGTATGTATCATTCAAAAAACATGTTGAGTTTCTTGATGTTTGATTTCGCCCTGTTTATGCAAGAAGCAGTGATCATTTATTTATCCTGCTGATTTATATTGTTTATAATATTGTAAAACTTTTCTGACGAATTTAAAAAAAATCATATTTATGGCACTAATGGTTTTTATTATCCGTTTAAATATCAAATAAACTTGAAAACGAGGTGCAATTATGAAAAAAACATTAAGTATCATCACGGCACTAATCTTCGCGTTTGCAATAACAGCATCTGCTGACGCGACAAAGGAAAAGACAAGGGACCGTGAAAAGGTTAAAACTGAAGAGAAGGAGAAGGTAAAAGAGCAGGAGAAGATTAAACTGAAGGAGCAGGAAGAACTTAAACTGAAAGAGCAGGAAAGGCTCAGGCTGAAAGATGGTACAGGTGATGGCGAGAAGGATCAGACAAAAGAGAAAACAATGCTGAAAGATAAAGAGGGCGATACAAAGGGAAAGGATGACAAAGGAAACAAAGAGAAAAATTCCCTGAAAAACAGCGGTGATGACAAGAAGAACAAGGTGACTAACCGCGAACGCAAAAAAGAGAAGAAAGCCCTTAAAAAAGAATCAAAAAGCCAGAAAAGGGAAATGAGAGAAACAAAAAAAATGCAGGATGAACAGCTCAAAGGAGAAAGAAAGGGCAGATAGTATTTCTTTACATGGGTACAGAGAATCTCCCCGACATTTGATAATGGCGGGGATTCTCTGTTTAGAAGCAGTTTCATGAAGAGCGGGAACTGCCGGAAACAGGAAAAGGAGAATTTTATGAAAAGAATATTAAAACTCATCACGTTTTTTATGCTTCTGCTCCGGGTGTCGTCTCTCTACGCGGAGGATGGCTTAAATGCATCTGCCGGTATGAAATTTATTTACGCAAAAGACGAGAATGTGTTACAGGAATACTATAAGCCTTTCGCGGTAATCGGATGGTCAGATGAATTTTTTGATATAAATGCATCATATTACAGGTGGATGTCCTATAGCGTGACTGATGAATTACTTAACACGAAAGAGGTGGATATTAACCAGCCCGAGTTGGAGGTATCGGTTTATCCGCTGGATCTGCTGAGTATTGACCTGGGTTATTCCTTCTATTCAGGAGATTCATCGTACAGGGCACAGAGGATCGCTGCCGGGCTGATGCTTGATTTTGAAACAACAAGCCTCTCTCTGGATTATTCATACAAACCCACTGAATATGAATTTGGTGTTATAATAAAAAATCTCTCACAGAATGCGGCTGTCGAACTGAGTATGGATATCACTGATTCGCTTTCATGGGATCTCGGGTATGACTATGAGTGGACGGATTACAAAACATACGGTTATACCTACGGTAAACATACTGCAAGAACCGGATTGCTCTATATCATCTCATTGGACTGCTTTCTCATGGGCGGATTATCGGGCAGCGCGGATTCATCTGATGTTGTAAGCGCCACTCTCGACGCGGGTATAACAATCAAGCTTTTTGATCATATTAAAATCGGGGCGATCTATGTTTTTACAGCTGAATTTTCTGAGATAACAACAAGTGGCAGCAGCGGGGGTGGTGGATCGACAACATCATCGTCTATTGATACATCCATTACTCATACAGGAAGTTTATCTGTATCACTATACCTGTAGAAAAAAGAAAAAAGGGAGGGTGTCAGTTCCCGCCCTTTTTCTGTCTCTCCCTTCTTCTCTCTTTTTTTATCTCGTTTATATCTTCACGTATTTCCTGTTTAAAATCACGTTTTTCATCCGGATCAATTTTGTTCCCTTTCCCTGTACCATCTTCCGTATCCTTGATCTTGTGTCCGTCTGTGTTTTTTTCTTCATCTTTATCATCGGGTGGTTTATTATCAATCAGGCTGTTTTTTTCATTTCCGGTTTTTTCATCATCATCAGGTCGCGTAGTTTCAGTGTCATCCGAGACCCACATCTTACCCACAGGTACCTCAACTTTTAAACCTGGACCGGAGATAAACACAGCACCCCTGATAACAATAACTTTAAGCCTCCACCGGGACATTTCAATCCTGAACTCTGTGCCTGTTGGTGTGATCCTGTAATCCCCGCATATGAATGAATACTTCAGGTTTCCTTCTGAACTAGATGTCACAGAGCCGCTGATCAGGCTGAACACAAAACCCGATTCGCTACCAGTCTCCTTTATGGAAATTACTGAAGAAGATTCAACAAGCAGGGTGTAGTTGCCTGTTATGAGTGATGCCGAGGAATCCGGTGCTGTTGTGAGGGTATCCCCCTTTTTTATTTTGTAATTAGGTTCGGCCGGAAGAGTATTTATTAAAACCTCTCCTTTAACTGATGCAAGAGATAATATATTGTCATCTGCCGGATGCTGTATTCTTGTGCCAACAAGGTATGCTGATAAAAGGAATAGAACAATTGCAGCGAAGCCATATGCGAACCAGTGGAGAATGGATGTTTTTTTGTGCTTTACTGTAAGTCTGGAATTAATCCGGTGCCATTCAGCAAGAACCGCCGACCTTACATGATCTCCGGGTGATGAATCAATCTTTCGCCCCTGGAGGATTCCCGAAAGGACATTAATTCTCTGCCTGCATGAATCGCATCCTTTCATATGGATTTCTGCACGCCGTGTCTCTTTCCGGCTCATTATCCCGGAAAGGAGTCTGTCAATATCCTTATCTTTAAAGTGCGCATCCATAACGTTTACCTAATCATTAAACGATTCACCGCTGCTGTTAGTGTCATCAGGGACTAAAAATCCTTCAGCCTGCAGTTTTTTTCTGATATTTTCTATAATATTTCTGGTTTTTCTTTTCAGTGTTCGTTCAGGAATCTTTGTGACAGATGATATTTCTGTATATGTGAGGCCGTTCTGTCTCAAAAGGATGATGCTTTTTTCCGGTTCACACATGGATTCTATGATGTTGTTGACGAAATCAATTATTTCTTCGGATGAATCTTTTTCAGGTGAATGGCGGGTGTCTGCAATGGTCATCATTTCCGTGGTTTCAGTTTTTCTTTTTGCGGCAGCGCGTACCGAATCTATGGTGACAGTGCGGGCTATTGTATAAAGAAGGGCGCGTATATTGGCGCCATGGACTTCCTTTTTCTCGGAATAATGAAGCAGTTTGATGAAGACTTCCTGCAGAATATCTTCAGCTGTATCGTGGTCATGAACCGAGCGGAGGATATATGTGAATATTTCCCTGGAACACGTGCTGTATGCTTTTTCTATCTCTTCAAGTGATATCATAGTCTGTATAGAATATATCCGTATATGATGAATACGGATATATTTCTCTCTGCTTATAACGTAATCGGCATAGTAAAAGTGCCAGATTATGATAAAAAAAATATTTTATCACCAGGATAATAAGGCCCCTATGAGGGCACCATACAGCATACTGCTGAATGGATTTGATGTAATTGCTCAGGTACCTGTTCTGCAGCCGATAAATTTATAGTAAACAAATCCTATTGCTGCACCTGCTATAATTCCTGCGATTAATCTGTAAGGTTTCATGTTTACCGGTTCTCCTTCTGTCGGGTGGATTAATTAACTGCCTGTTATAAAGGTATTAGGAAGCTTCTTAAATAGATGTTACTTTTAAGTATTTAATTTTTTTATAAAATACTTAAAAAAAACTTGTCTTTATATGCTTTCATTATATATTTGTTATTAACAATAATTGACAGGGGAAATTATTATGGAGTTTAATATAATTGATACGATCTTACATCTCAGTGATATATGTTACAGCCTGAACGAGGAATCGCTCAGGAGTGAAAATATATCCAGGCCTGAATCATTTATCCTTCTTTCGATAATACCGGGGGAGATTGTGACAGGCAATGAGCTTGCCTTGAGAAACAGGCTTTCACCATCAAGGGTGAGCAGGATTGTGGATCATATGACTGATAAAGGCCTCCTGGTGCGTGCGGAGTCTGATGATGACCGCAGGTTTGTTCACTGGTCATTAAGTAAAGAGGGAATAAAAAAACACCGGGAATTTATGAGATTAAAAAACCAGTGTGAAGAAAAAATCAGGTCACAGCTTCAGGGTGATGAACTGTCGGCTGTTGGGAACGGGTTGAAATTTTTAACAAAGGCTATGGAGAAGTGAAATGAGCGAGTACAGGGAAATCAGGCTCAGGAGCATCAATGAGCGATACACCTCGCTGTCTCAAAGCACCTGCTGCCTGTCATGCGGTGGAGCCTTAAATCATGCGGGTGTCAAAGAGGGGGAGGTATGCGTTGACCTTGGCAGCGGCCGCGGGAACGATGTGGTCAGGCTTGCTGACATGACAGGTGAGAATGGGTTTGTCTACGGCGTTGATATATCCGGCGGGATGATTGAAAAGGCTGAGTCACTCATAAAGAAATTTGATATAAAAAACGCAGCTATTGTCAAGTCCGATCTTGAGGATGTTAAACTCGATGATGGCATAGCAGATGTTGTTATATCAAACTGCACCATAAACCATGCGGCAGATAAGGGCAGGGTATGGTGCGGGATTTTCAGGATATTAAAAAACGGGGGAAGGTTTATCGTAAGCGATATATATTCAACACAACCCGTACCGGATGAATACAGAAATGATCCGCAGGCTGTGGCGGAATGCTGGGCCGGATCAGTTACACGCGCGGAGTACCTTGAATCTCTTGAAATGGCTGGTTTCACGGACATAAAGATAATTGAGGAGTCCGAACCGTATCCCAAGGGGGAGATTCACGTGGCAAGCTGGACCATTTCCGGTTATAAGAGGATATAAAAAGTAAATACCCGGTTTTTTCACCGGTAAATATATAAGGAGTAAAAAGATGAACAGTCTTATCAGGAAAAAGGAATCAGCAGATTCCAGGGTGGCACAGTGCTGCGCGAAGATCTCAACAATCGTTGCGGGCTGCCACGATTGACAGCTGCGGGATGCCGGGCCGGTCTGCCGGCATCCCGTAAAACATTGTATATGTGATAACGGGGATGATGTGAAATTTTCAAAACATAACATATTCGGAAAACTTGCAGATTCAGGGAACTACTTTCTGCTCAATTCACTTACAGGTAATGCGGACATACTTACGCCTGAAAAAGCAGAAGAAATTGTTACCGGAAACTATTCCAGCATCGATGAATATATGGAAAAGGGATATCTGTGCGATGAAACCGGAGAGAACAGGAAATATAAACTCGCCTATGTAGATTTTATCGAGGAGAGGGACAATTCCGAAATACAGATATTTTTTGTGCCCCGGTATGAATGCAATTTTGCCTGTTCGTACTGCTACCAGGATGAATATACCCCTGAGAAAGCCGATCTGACAGAAAGAATACTGGATGCATTTTTCTCATACATCGAAAAAGAATTCAGCAGCAGGAAAAAATATATAACGATTTTCGGCGGGGAGCCCCTGCTTCCGGGTGAGAAATACCGCAATGATCTGCGCCTGATAATAGAGGAGGCGGCGAAGAAAAATATTGACCTTGCGCTTGTAACAAACGGCTACAACCTCATCGATTACATGGATATCCTGTCGCAGGGAAAGATAAGAGAGATACAGGTTACGCTGGACGGTACGCGTGAGGTGCATGATTCGCGGCGTTACATGAAAAATAAAGCGGAAACATTCGACCGTATAGTTTCAGGAATAGATGAAGCGTTGATGCGCGGATTCCCCATTAACCTGCGGATGGTAATAGATAAAGATAACATTAATAATCTTCCGGACTTTGCTTCATACGCCATATCAAAGGGCTGGACAATTAATCCCCTGTTTAAAACCCAGATCGGGAGAAACTACGAGCTGCATCACTGCATGGCCGGTAACAAAAGGCTGTTCGAGAGGGCCGGACTTTATGAAGAGATTTACAGGCTGGTGAATGAACATCCGCATATCCTTGAGTTTCATAAACCGCTTTTTTCTGTTTCAAAATTCCTTTATGAAAACGGTGAGCTCCCTGGTCCGCTTTTTGATTCATGCCCCGCATGCAAAAGCGAATGGGCTTTTGACTATACTGGCAAAATCTATTCATGTACTGCAACCGTTGGCAAGGCCGGTGAGGAGCTGGGTACATTCTTCCCGGAAGTAACTATGAAGGATGATGCAGTAAGTGTATGGCAGCAGCGGGATGTAACCTGCATTCCTGAGTGCAGGGAGTGCTCCTCACAGCTTTTGTGCGGAGGGGGATGCGGTGCTGTTGCAAAAAATAAAACGGGTAAAATACTCTCCCCCGATTGCAGGCCTGTAAAACCCCTGCTTGAAATGGGATTATCATTATACTTTAACAGAGGAGAAAACCAGTGAGCGAAAAAATCAAATACATAAACGCGTCAGATTTTGAAAAGGAGGTTACTGGAGGTGACAGGGTTATACTGGATTTTTATTCAACAGAATGCCCCCCGTGTGAAGCCCTGGCCGCGAAATTTGAACCTCTGAGTGAAATTTACGGCGAAGATGTGAAATTTCTGAAGATATTCAGGCAGGAGAACAGGCCGCTTGCTGAAAGTCTCGGCGTTACCTCTTCACCCACAGTGATATTTTACAAGGGCGGCACTGAGACCGGGCAGAGGCTCAGCGGTGGCATTAAAAGGAGCGAACTTGTTGCGGGCATTGAGGCAATGCTCACAGTGGAGAGAGCTTCGGAGTTGAGAAGCAAGATTAAACCTGTCGTGACAGAGTGCGATGTGCTGATCCTGGGCGGTGGGCCTGCCGGACTGACAGCTGGAATTTATTCGGCACAGGCAAGACTCAACACAATACTTGTTGATACGTCTCTCCCCGGCGGTCAGGTTTCCACAACGCATGTTGTTTCGAACTATCCGGGTTTCATCAAGCCTGTTGAAGGATTTATGCTTACCCACTTCATGAGTGAACAGGCAAAGGAGGCAGGGGTCAATTTCAGGTCTGCGGTTGATGTGACGGATGTTGACCTGGCCAAAAAAAGTATTCTCGTGGACGGTTTTGAAACAATAAAGGCAAAGAAGATTATTTTATCAACAGGCTCAACGTACAGGGAGCTTGGAATACCGGGAGAGAAAGAGTACAGGGGCAGGGGGATATCCTATTGTGCCACATGCGATGCCAAATATTTCGGCGATAAATATGTTGTTGTTATTGGCGGAGGCAACTCTGCGATTGAAGAGTCTTTGTTCATCACAAAGTTCGCAAAGAGGGTCACGATTGTTCACCAGTTCGACAAACTTCAGGCAAACAGGGAGGCGCAGGAGAAAGCCTTTGCGAATAATAAGATTGATTTCATGTTTGAACATGAACCCAGGTCTTTCATTAAGCAACCCGACGGATCAATGGTGATTGAAGTGGAAAACCTGAAAAACGGTTCGCACCATGAAATTAAGGCGGACGGAGTTTTTATTTTTGCGGGAATGAAGCCCAATACCTCTCTCTTCGGCGGTGTCCTTGAAACTGATGATGCCGGATATATCATCACTGACCGGTATATGCGAACGAGCATGCAAAATATTTTCGCCGCGGGTGATGTGATCCAGAAGCCGTACAGGCAGATCACCACATCGGTTTCGGATGGTACAATTGCAGCGATTACAGCAGAGAGGGAGCTTGGTGCAGAGAAGTAATTACCAGCAACCGTGTAACGCGGCAGTGAAATCAGGATAGAATGGATTTACAGCGGATGTGAAGGTTTTTTTGTAATCCCCCTGTTGAAGGACTATCTTGATTTTAAACAGACCGGCAGGTTAAGGGTATCTCAGAAACTCATATCTGACATGTGTTTTTGCCCGAATTAGAACATGCGGTATAGTATACTACCATAGAAAGCGGAGGTCGTTGTGAAGAGAACGATTACGATAAAAGAATTCAGTGATGAACTTTTAGCGCGTATTGATAATGCTAAAGACATTGACTGCTGTAAAGAGGAGATAAAAAATCTCGCTTTAATTGTTAAAAAGGAAATCCCTGATATAAGTATTGAAGTAAACTGGAAGGATTGATCTCCTCCTGCAAGATGTGAACAGT
>CAYTSF010000013.1:5776-16395 GCA_964440335.1 uncultured Leptospirales bacterium | reverse complement strand
CTGTATCGGTTGTTTTATCTTTATCATCGTCGGTAATTTTATCACTGTCACTGTCACTGTCACTGTCACTGTCTTTGTCGCTGTCCGTGTTTTTATCAGAACCGGTATCCGTGTCTGTATCAACAACGGCCTCATCTGATTCTGATACAAGGTCTGATGGGACCTGCATGAGGCTTATGTCGAAGCTGTCACCAGTTCCTTTGTTCCGGGAGATGAGTATGAAATCCTTTGAAATTTCAAATACGGAGTTTTCATCATCGGCTGTGTTTATGTGGTCACCGGGATTGATTATTTCGCTGTTCCCGTCTTTATCAACGTGGATAAAATATATGTCCCTCTTCCCTTCTTTATATGCTGAAATCCAGTACCCGCTCCACAATTCAGACTTTCTTACCATGTAAGCCCTCATCGTGGTGCTGTATGACAGATCAGATGTGATCATGTCACCCTCTTTGATATCGCCGCTGTATGTTGCCTGCATAATGCTTATTTTTGATGAATCGTTAAAAACGGTCCTTGTAAAAAAGAGGGTCGAACTGTCATTTGTAAGGTATGGGTTGGTCTCATCGTCAAAAGTATTGACATCGCTTTTAAGCGGACGCGGGTCTCCCCAGGATTTGTCTTTCTTTTCGGAAATATACAGGTCGAATGACGGTCTCGATGCTTTGGAATTTTTCAGGCTTTCGGGCCTGTTTGATGAGAAGATGATGTATTTTCCGTCTCTGGTTATGAATGGGGAAATTTCATCGGACTTTGTATTGATTTTATCAACTGGCGCGGGCTGTGTCCATGTGCCGTTTTTGTATTCAGTAATATATATATCATACTGTTTTGTATCTTTGGGTTTTCGTGTAAAGACAAAGGTTTTACCGTCTGCTGTCATTGAACAGCTGGTTTCATCGCTGTCAGTATTTACCGTTTTTAGCAGGTTTTCGTATATGTCAGAATCTGCCATGGTAAAATGTTCAGCAGTAATCATTACAACCGGCAGTATTATTATTTGTAATATAAACTTTTTCATCCAGCAGTGCTCCGGTAATTATTATCAGAAAATTCCTGAATCGATCGTTAAAAATGCTTAATGCTAATTTAATCTTCGCATAAAGATTTATACAAGGAAAAAATTAATCTTACTGCTTACTTCATCCCGACAATGTTCCGGCGGTTATCCGGATGTCATTCCAGCGCAGGCTGGAATCTATCATGACACCAAATGTATGGTATGCACTGATAGATACAGGTCCTGATAACCGGAATGGCACCTATCTTATCACCCTGATGCATCCACCGTCATTGCAAAACTAAGCTTTGCTACAAGTCTACTATTGCATTTAAAATATCGGAAAATTAAAGATAAAAAAAGATAAAATAGTTTTATTAGGGGAGGGCAGTTCAGGAATTAACTGTATGAAATTATATTAAGCGGAATGTTGATTTTAAGTGTGTTGCCATTGTTTAACCATTCACTGTTGCTCAGGTTCTGGATGAGGTGAATCCCGCGGCCCCTGATTCCCAGGTCGCGAACATTGCAGACAGCATGCTGTTCGCCGGGATGCTCGAATCCTTCTCCTTCATCACCTATTATTACTTCAGCGGAAGATCCCTGCAGGCATACCTTGATCATAATCTCTTTTTCAGGGTTCCACCTGTTGCCATGCTCCATGGCATTAATTATTGCTTCGTCAAGAATCAGGTTAAGGTCATGTTCATCAATGACGGGTTTCCCCTTCATAGCCGACAGGGAGTCCTTTATCTGCTCAATGATGAGGCTTTTGCAGTTTTTCTCAGTAGGGAATTTGTATTCAAATAATATCATTTGTTTTTGATCTTAACGAATAATAGTGATATTATAATTGTGGGGCGGGTAAAAAAAAAGCACTTTTTTGCTGAAAAAATAAAAATTTCGGGGTGGGGAGATTCGAACTCCCGACTTCTTCGTCCCGAACGAAGCGCGCTACCTGGCTGCGCTACACCCCGAATTTCAGTGAATACTTTGTTTTTGAGGGGGATTTAGTCAATTAAAATTATTCCCAGTTAACAAAAACTGATGTTTTGTTAAAGACCCGCTGGACGGTGTTATATTGTTTTTGTCTTAAAAAAACAGTTGCATGCTGATGACAATATTTTATTTGTAAACTACTGGAGAACAATTTATGGATTTCGTATATAAATATGTTAATAAAGTGCCAGTGATTAGTTTTCAAAATAATGACGGGAGTCTTCTCGGTTCAGATATTAAGGCATTTGGAGATGATGTTCTTAACCTGATGACCGGGAATAAGGATTGTGTGGCGTTTGACCTGCGTAATAACTCCTACCTGAACAGCTTCGGACTGGGGGAGCTGATAAATATCCGCAAATTTTTTTACGACAGGGGGATTGTCTGTATAATAGTTGCTGAAAGCCAGAAAATAGTAAAACTCCTGGATATGGTGGGTATAAGCGATCTTTTCAGGATAGTGAAAAACGAAAACGAAATTTAATGGTGGTATAATGAGCGGCAATAACGAACTCTATTCTCCATATATTCAAAGTGGTATAATTAGAGAAAATGATTACAAAATATTTAATGCCCTTGTAGGGCTTTTTTTTAACAGGATGGCCTTTGACCAGGAGAGTAAACTGATCCTCAACGAGTACAAGGACAAAGGAAAAATAGTTTATGCCTCGATGCAGACAACTTATACATCCATATTCATCCTCATGAACCAGCTTCGCAAGCAGTCACTTCCGGTGCCTTCCCTTGCTTTGGGATTTGTACCGTATTCATACCAGAAAGTAAAGGTTTTCATTAAAGAAGCCTTAAATTACTATAAGAAATATTTCAACATGGGTGACAGCACATTCGTCCCCAACTCGGTTTACATTGAACGTGCCCTGGATAAAGACCGGGCAGTGGCATTTTCCATGCTTTCGCGTAAACTTTTTTTCAGGAGGTACGTGCAGATAAAGACTGACGCGCTTGATTACCTCCTTGAGCTTCAGAAAAAAACTGATGATCCCATATACGTATTTCCGCAGGTTATCTTCTGGAACAGGAACCCTGAAAAGACAAAATCTGTTTTTATATCAGAAGCGTTAGGCGACAGGGGCCTGTTCTCGGGGCTGTGGACTACATTTAAAAGCGCCACGCCCGCATTCATACGCGTGGGAAAACCTGTTAACCTGAAAGAGGAGATACAGGAGGAACCCGGTGCCGAGATAAGGCACCTGTCGCGCAAAGTGAGAAACAAGCTGCTGGATATTTACAACTACGAGAAACGAAGCATACTGGGGCCGCAGATCAAGACCCAGCAGGAGATGATGGAGAAAGTTCTGTACCATAAGAATGTTCTTGATGTGATCCAGCAGGAGATGACAGAGAAGGGCACAGCGGAGAGGAAGCTCAGGAAAAAGGCATTCAGTTATTTTCGTGAAATTGCAGCGGATTTTTCCATAGTCTACATCAGGTTTTTTGAGGCAGCGAACAACTATCTCTTCAGCAAGCTCTTTGACGGTATGCATTATAACCTTGAGGATTTTAAAAAGCTCAGGGAGGCATCAAACAAGGGGCCCATGATTCTTGTGCCAAGTCACAAGAGCCACATGGATTACCTGATAATCTCAAGCCTCTTCTACCATAACAAGATGATTCCACCCCATATCCTTTCGGGTTCTAACCTGACGTTTTTCCCCATGGGCAAGATTTTCAGGAGGTCTGGCGCCTTCTTCATGAGGCGTACTTTCAAGGGGCTCAACCTCTACGCGGCTGTGTTCAAACAGTACGTCAAGACCCTTGTCAACGAGGGGTACTCTATAGAGGTTTTCATTGAGGGCACAAGGTCCAGGACCGGTAAGGTTGTATCTCCCAAAATGGGAATCGTGAAGTACCTCCTTGAGGCCATTGATGAAGGATACAACAGGGAGCTTGTTTTCGCGCCGATTACTGTAAACTATGACAGGGTGCTGGAGGAGAGCTCTTACCTTAAAGAGATCAAGGGAAAGGAGAAGAAAACCGAATCAACTTCCGGCTTCCTGAAGAGCCGCAAACTCATACAAAAAAAATACGGCAGCGTTTATCTTGCTTTCAATGAGCCCTTTACGCTCAGTGAAGTGAAGGAGCAGTTCCTCAGGGAGAAGAACCTGAGCGATATGGATGATATCACTGTTGAGCTCAGCAGGCACATTATCCATAAAATAAATGAGATCGTCGTAGTCACGCCCTTTTCTGTTACAACAGCGGCGCTGCTTAATACGACTGCAAGGGGATTTTCCCGCCAGGTTATCAGGGATCGTATTAATTATATACTCGCCTACCTGCGCACTACAAACTATACGCTGGCGGATTATATAAAGACAGACGACAACATCGAGGCCGTTATAGATTCGGTATTTGCCTCGTATATGAAGGATGGAATAATCAGCGGTGTGGACATGCAGCATGAGCCCGGAGAAAAGGCGGCAGAGCTGTATAACATAGACCATGACCAGAGGGGGCGCATAAGCCTCTACAAAAACAGCATCATGCACATGCTGCTGCCGGTTAACCTTTTTTCACTGGCAGCGGTTGTGACCTCTGTATCGGGAAAGGTCTCCAGGGCAAAGGTGACTGCGGAGTTTGAAAGGATCAGGGAGGCCCTGTCCAGGGAATTTGTCTATCCTGATTCTCTTAATGATACAGCTGCAGTTATCGATTCTGTCACAGCGCATTTTGTTTCGCAGAATGTGTTCACGCCCCAGGGGAAGGATTTCGTGTATGATGAAAAGGGGGCCGAGGTCCTTAAGTTTTTTGCGGGAATGATTCAGGATTACCTAGAGTCACTCATGGTTGTGGTAAACTCCGTTACAGAGATGGGCTCCGCCAGGCTTCCCCGCAAGGAGCTGGTAACAAGGATCAGGAAAACAGGTATACGCATGTACCACCTGAGCGAGGTGCAGTGTTCTGAATCCCTCTCGATGATTAACTACAACAATGCCATTGACAGGCTTGGAGATGAGGGCATATTAAAGCTCCAGGGTGAGGGTAAAAATACTGTAGTCAGCGTGAAGGATAAGGCAAAACTCGCAGAGATCAAGTTTACGGTTGCAGGTTATCTTGAAAAGGTCAGGAGCAGCTGAGGGCTTCCTGAATCTGGTTAAGGTGAAGTAACAACTGTAAAAAACCGGGTGACCCTCACCCGGTTTTTTTTACGGGACTGGTGAACTATTTATCCCCCTTTTTTAGAATGGGGATTACAACTATATCGACCCGCCTGTTGAGCGCCCTGTTCTCCTTGGTGTCATTTGGTACAATGGGCCTGTGCTCACCATAACCCGTTGCCGAGAAACGCCTGGGGTCAAGGCTTTTGTTCTTC
Source organism: uncultured Leptospirales bacterium (assembly GCA_964440335.1). Classification (GTDB taxonomy): domain Bacteria; phylum Spirochaetota; class UBA4802; order UBA4802; family UBA5550; genus JAAYBQ01. The sequence continues at coordinate 11,062 of CAYTSF010000013.1, read as the reverse complement.
AGCAGGTAGTCGAGCACAGCCAGCGCCCTCTCTGTGGAAAGCTGCCAGTTGTTCCTGAACCTTGAAGTTTTGATGGGGACGTTGTCTGTATGCCCTTCAACCACTATGTAGTATTCAGGATATTCAGAGAGGATTTTGCTTATCTTGTCCAGCGTGGGCAGGAATGTTTTTTTCAACTCAGATTCGCCTGAATCAAAGCTGATCCTGTCGTCGATGTTAATAATTATCCTGTCGTGGTACTTTTTAAGCCGGATTTCACCCTTGGTTATCTCATCCTGCAGCTGTTTTTCAAGCTCATCGGCCTGGTTCTCCATGCGTGAGAGTTCCTTCTTCTGCTTTTCGGTAAGTTCCTTGAGCCCGGAGAGCTCGTTGTTAAGGTTGTTTATTACGATCTGCATGTCGGATATTTTCTTTTCGTAATCCGCTTTCAGTTTTTCGATTTCATCGAGGAGTTTCTGATTCTCGTCCCGGCAGCCAGACTGGAGCTGTTCGATGATTTTATCATATTTCTCCTGGAGCTCCCTGTTGGCTTTTATGAGTTCCTTCTCGGTGTTTGTCCCTTTCTCTTTAAGGAGATCGATCATTTTTTCGAGTTCGGATATCTTCTGCCTGTATGTGCTGCTGTCCTCCTTGTTTTTTTTAAGCGCGAGCTCCAGGTCGGCCTTCAGGTTCTCTACCTGCAGTTCAAGTTCCCGGATGCGTGACTGCAGGTTTGTCTTTTCGTTCTGGCATTGCTCCCTGAGCGATTTCAGTTCGAGCTCAATGGCGACCTTTTCATTGTAAAGGTCGTTGTATTCGCCCGGCGTATAGAAAAGGTCCGCCCTGAGCGCACCTGAAGCTGAGAATAGAATGAGTACCACGAAAAGTATTCTGTTGTTTTTCAGCATCTTCCTGCCTCCGGGCTATTTTTCCGCGTCAAGCTTCTGTCTTGCTTCATTGTATTTTTTTTCAGCCTCTGCGTAATCCTGCTGCGCTTTTTTTAGCTCATCTCTCTGCTTTTCAAGGAAATCGGAATAGATTTTGTAGCCATATTTGTCATCGGCGGGCTTACCGTTCTCTTTCTCCGGTGTCTCTGTTTTGTCCCTGTAGGTTGCCGCAATCCTTGATTTTTCAAATTCAAGTTCGGCAACAGAAACGGCAAGTTCTGCAGCCTTGACTTTCAGGTCAGCCTCTGCAAGTTTTATGTCAGCGTTCTGTACTTCGTTGAGCTTTTTCTTCCACTTTGTATCTGCCTCGTTCTCAGCAAGCCGGGCCTTTCGTATTTCAAGGTTTCGCGCGTCCATGTATTTTGTGTAAAGGTTTACCTGGTCTTTAAGTACCCAGTATTCCTTTTCAAGGAGCTCAATCTCTTTCAGCGTGAATTCGGGTATCCTGCGTTTAGCATCGAGGGTCTCTTCGCATGCTTTCTTCAGACGGTATTTTTCCTTGATATCATCTCCAATTTTAGAGAGTCGTGCGTTCTCTTCGGGTGTTTTTTCAACAAGGTATTTCTCGTCAATTCTTTCAGGCAGTGTGGAACAGGACGCAAGTAAAAGAATCATTGTAAGAAAGACTGCTGTTCGTTTCATGTACGTCTCCTTTGTTTTTTCTGATAGGCCTGTTGTTTGCCTCATTTCATGACCAGTCTCCTTTCATGGCAGAATAAAGTTCTGCAACAGGTTAAATTATATGTGATTTAGAAAAAATAATGTTAAAAAATAATCTGGTTATAATCCTGTTATTTTGATGTAATACCATTCATTAAGTGGATATACACCTGATTACAGGTACAATAGCAGCAGTGGAATGGCAATTTCTTATGGGTATAAATGTATATGTTGCAGGTTGAAATAATCTCTGCATGGCATGGCTGATAAAAAATTTATTGATAAAAACCGTACATGGAATATTTTTGAAACAGACAGGCACCATCTATGGAAAACCTTAAAATTACACATGAGCTTTACGTTGAGCTATGCTATGTATTGCTCGAAAAGATAAAGTCGGGAGACTGCCAGTACAGGGCTATCCTCTGTCCGTTGCGTGGAGGATTTTTTCTGTCATATTTTATGAGTATCCAGCTTGGACTGCCCATTTCGTATATCGAGATATCCTCCTATTCGGGGAAGAAGCAGGGAGGGTTCAGCATAGGCATAAAACCTGAACTGGTCGGGGGAAGGTTTCTGCTGTGTGATGATATTTATGACAGCGGTAATACCATAAGAGAGATACACGCAATGTATCCACAGGTTGACTTCGATACATTGTGCCTTGTATCTAAAAATAAAGACGCCGGTGTCACCTACGGTCTGCTGGCTCATGAAGAGCAGTGGGTTGATTTCTGGTGGGAGGTAATGTAATGTGGGATTCATGCGCGGTGGAGAGAGCGGATATGGAAAAAACAGTCGGGCGCGTCGATGAACCGGCGGCGCTGAGGGATGCGAATGAAGAGTAAAGTGTACTTCATAAAATCAGACGGGCAGGATGATGCAGGCCTTGCCGGTAAGCTGAAGGAACTCATTGAGAAAGAGGGCCTCTTCGGGTTCATTGAACCGAGAGACATGGTCGCGGTGAAGACCCATTTCGGTGAGACGGAGAGTTCAGGCTACCCAAGGCCGGTATATATGAAGAGAATCGGTGAAGCGGTGAAGTCCAGGGACGCGCTGCCCTTTCTTACAGAGACGTCGACCCTCTACAGGGGGAACCGTGACAACGCGGTGAAACACTCCGCGCATGCAATAAGGCAGGGCTTCAGCCTTGAAAGCACGGGCATGCCAATCATAATGGCCGACGGCCTCCTGGGGGATGAGGAGCTGGAGGTTGCGGTAAATGGCCGGATGTTCAGCTCGGTAAAAATCGCCAGCCTTATTGTAAAGGCCAATGCCCTTGTATGCGTTTCGCATTTCACCGGGCACCTCATGGCAGGATTTGGCGCGGCATTAAAGAACATGGGAATGGGCTGCGCGAGCAGGCGCGGCAAGATGATACAGCATTCAACCGCAAGGCCGGAGGTTGACCGGTCTATATGCGTAAAGTGCAGGCAGTGCGTCACATGGTGCCCGGCAGGGGCAATCGTGATGACAGATGATGGAGCAATGATTAACAGCGACATGTGTATAGGCTGCGGGGAGTGCCTGGCTGTATGCAGGTTTGACGCAGTGCTCTTTAACTGGGGAGCCACGTATGAAGATTTGCAGAAGAAGATTGTTGAACATGCCATGGGGGTTTATAACAGCACTGAGGGCAAGGGGATATATATAAATATACTGACACGGATTTCAAAAGACTGCGATTGCATGACCACATACGAGAATATATGCCCTGATATTGGCCTGCTTGTATCTTTTGACCCGGTGGCGCTTGATGCAGCATCAGTTGACCTTGTGGAGAAAAATTCACTCAGGAAAATATCAGAGCTGGCTTACGACATACCCTACAGGTTCCAGATCGATTATGCTGCGGAACTGGGGCTTGGCAGCTCCGATTATGAACTCGTGAGGTTTTAGCAAAACTCAGGCCGCGGAAGCATGGTGCGGTCATCATCAATTAACCTCTTTCAATTCCCGCTGTCTGTGATTTTTATTCTGGGGACAGTCCATTGTGCCTTCTCTCTCTGTAACTTTTCATGCTTGAAATTCTACAGATATATGAGTATATTATAATTAAAATACTACGGGGCTGAGACGATGGAATTCAACCTGAGTACAGTATCGTTTATCTCACAAAAAAATTTTATGCCGGTCGATGTCTCCGGTGTATATGACGTTATAATAATAGGGGGAGGTCCGGCCGGGCTCACTGCCGCGGTATATTGCATGAGAAAGGGTGTTAGCACAGCCCTTATTGTGAAGAGAATAGGCGGGCAGGTGGCTGAGACATCATCCATCGAAAACTATATGGGTTACAGGTACATAGGCGGTACTGAACTTGTTGATAAATTCAGGGAACAGGTGCAGCAGTTCGGCATAGCCTATGATGAGGGACATGCTGTCTCATCGGTGGAACCCGGTGATATCAAGAGGGTCCGGCTTGATGACGGCAGGTGCCTCTCCTCAAAGTCGCTTATCATCGCTTCAGGGAAGTCCTGGCGGAAACTGGGGGTTCCGGGTGAAAGCGAGTTTACCGGGAAGGGTGTGGCATACTGTACGATATGCGATGCACCTTTTTTCGCGGGGAAACAGGTCGTTGTTGTTGGCGGCGGTAATACGGCAGTGGGTTCCGCCATTGACCTGGCCAGGGTAGCGTCAAGGGTGACGCTGGTCCACAGGCGGGATACCTTCAGGGCGGATAAAATCCTTGAAGATAAACTTTCTGCGTTCAGGAATGTGGATTATATCTACAGCAGTATCGTGACCGCTGTAAAGGGGGACAGCTCGGTCAGAGCAGTCATTATAAAAAATCTGGCGGACAATTCTGAGTACGAATTTGCGACAGATGGAGTTTTTGTTGAAACGGGTCTTGATCCTGACAGCGGTTTTGTGAAGGGTTGCCTTGATTTGAACAGCGTCGGCGAGATCGTAGTGGACAGCAGCTGTGCAACAACATCAGAGGGGATATTCGCCGCAGGTGATGTGACCTCTGTAAAATATAAACAGATTATCATTGCAGCGGGTGAGGGGGCAAAGGCCGCGCTCTCTGCCTGTGACTACTTAATGGCCAGGGAATAGAGGAGGAGGTTATGGCATTATTTGACGAGAAGATACAACAGCAGCTCAGGGATATCCTTGCGGGTATGAAAGACGATGTGAAGCTGCTTTTTTTTACACAGGAGATAGAGTGCCCCACGTGCAGGGAGACGAGGTTGTTCCTTGATGAAATCTCATCACTGGCGCCGAAACTTTCTGTTGATAGATATAACTTTGTTATTGATGCTGAGGTTTCAAAAAAATACGGCGTGGAGAGGATACCTGCCATTGTTGTGCTTGATAAGGATGAAACCGACTTCGGCATAAAATTTTACGGTCTGCCTGGAGGGTACGAGATCAATTCTTTCCTGGGCATAATACTGGAGGTTTCAGGGAAAAAAGAGGTCCTGCCCGACGCTCTGCTTAAAAGGATACAGCAGGTAGATATGGATGTGCATATCCAGGTTTTTGTGGGGCTTAACTGTCCCCATTGCCCCGGTGCTGTTGCTGTAGCGCACAGGCTGGCGCTTGAGTCACCAAGGATAAGAGGAGAGATGATCGATTCGGGTAGCTTTGTGCCAATGGCTCAGAAGTACAATGTTACAGGTGTGCCGAAGATCGTATTTAATGACAGGTTTGAACTTACAGGTGCACATCCAATTGAAACATTTCTCGATGTAAT
>CAYTSF010000013.1:0-5676 GCA_964440335.1 uncultured Leptospirales bacterium | reverse complement strand
GTTACTACTCTTTCGGGATATATTTCTCAACATCAATTTTGTATGACTCAAAAAGCTGGTTCTTCGAAACTTCAAACATGAGCAGTGAAGCGTTGAAAGCGACAAGTGCTCTCAGCTCGCCTTCGCGGCTGTTGATCAGTGCATCGAGCGCCTCGCGCACTACGGATGCTGTAAACCTTCCCCTTCTGAGATTGGCGAGCATCTTGTTGTAATAAATCTCGGCCTGTTCCCTTGCCTCTTTTGCCTTCAGGTAGAGCTTGTAGGAGGTCTGGATCATTTCAGCCTTAGATGTTACATCGTCCCGGACAATCCTTTCATATTTTTTTATGTCCTGTTTTGCCTGCTCAATTTTCCACCTGGCATTTCTTTCGTTTACCTCCTGGTTCTGGTCGTCAAGTGGATAGACCAGGGTAAGCCTTGCTTCGTATGATGGGTACTCAAGGGATGCCGTGTTGCCGTATGATTCACCCATGTCTTTCTGGACATCTGTTGATGAGATTGTCAGGCTGCCCACCAGTGAGGGCAGCGCCTGGTTCTCGTAGATGTCAAGGGAGAGCTGGGCGTTTTCAAGGGCCTTCTTCGCGTTAATGTAATCCACGCGTCTGGTGTATGCTGTTTTGATTGCCTCCTCGAGGTTGATCTCGGGTAACCTGTCAGAGAAGATCGCCTTGCCTTCAAAGGAGATTTCGCCATCCATGTCCACTGTCTGCATGAAATTTCGGAGGGCATCCTTGTAGTTCTGTTCGGCCATGGCAACGCTTGCCTCTGCGGATGCAACAAGACAATTCCACAGGTTCAGTTCAAACTGTTCCGCAAGCCCAAGCTTCACGTTATCGGAAATAATGCGCCTTACCTTTTTTGTCTCCTGCAGCATGAGCTGCGCATTGTCAAGGTGTGTTTTATAAACAATTACGTTCCAGTAGTCAACAATCACATCAACCACAACCAGTGAGAGCACATAGAGGATCGCATCCTTCTGCATCTGCACAGCGTTCTTAATGATCTCCTCCTCCTTTCTTTCGTTGCATCCAAGGAAGTTTTTCAGCAGTTCCTGCTGTACGTTGACGAATACTACAGGCACATACGATTTTTTGTCTTCAAGAGTCATTGTGCTTGTTCCGATCGTTGGGCCTCCGGCAGTAGAATTGTCAATATATTCAGATGTATAAAGTATGTCTGAATTGTTGAAGTAGTTTTTCATCCCCAGGGTAACAGTTGTTCCTGTTGAGAAACTTTTGGTGAGTGAACCGGAAATTTCATATGTGGTTACGTTAACTCCATTTTCCTCCTGGAGCAGTTCAGGGTAATCAACTGATTTATACCCTCCCTCTGCCATGAGAAAAGTGGAATACTTGGTATTGTACTGCTTCAACAATGTGTCAGTCATGGCCACATCGTATTTGCCAGAGAGGATGGTGTGGTTTTTTTCGATGGCCACCCTGATTGCCTCGGACAATGTTATGCGTACACCGCCTATGATAACAGCAGCCTCATCCGCCAGCTCGATCTTGATGGGATTGAGCCCGCTGTTTTTGTCATTTTTTTTGTCTTCCCCGTTGGCAGAAGGAAGGAGAGACAAAGACAGCAGTATTGCTGTTACGATTGTCGTCTTTTTTTTCATCCGGTTGCTCCGTTTTTATTTTATTGAATAGAGATCAGATATCTCTTTAACGAAATTGTCCAGTTTGTCTGTCTGCTCTTTTGTCAGCTCCGGTATTTTTATTATTTTGCCGGCCGGGGCGAGCACCTTGAATGTCTGCTCAAGGATATACCTGTATAATGTGTTCTTTTTATCTTTGTAAAGTGTTTTATGCCACTTCGTCCCCTTAATGAATTCCTCGCCATGAACATAATGGTGCAGAAAACTTATGGTTGACATGGTGAACATGAGCGGGTTGCTTATTTCAAAAATTCCCAGTTCAATTCTATGCAAAATAAAATCATTGAATAGAATTATGCGGGGCATCATGTACTTGCGCGCAAAGTCATGGATGATCCCCTGGTCTTCGGCTATCTCACGGGCAAAGAGCCTGCTCATGTCTTCGTCGTGTCTTTCAATATGCCCGTGGGCAAGGATGTAGAGAACTGCGCAGAGTTCGGTTTCGGGAGATGTCTTCCATGATTTTATCTCGTTCCCGATTCTGTTTGTAAGGTCATTAATATCGGTGCCCATTACAGTCTGGAAAATGTGCAGGTAAAGATTCTCCTTGCTGTCAAAGTGGTAATGGAGGAGCGCCTGGTTTACCCCGGCCCTTTTTGAGATTGAACTCATGCGGGCACCGCTGTACCCCTTTTCCGAGAACTCTTTTTTTGCAGCCCGCAGAATACGGAGCTTTGTCTCATCGCTGTCTTTTATGTTTCTTCCCATGTGGCTCGTGCAGTAGTATTAATTTAATTAACTGGTTAATTAAATTAATTGCACATGGTGTCAAGAAAATAAATATTTTTCCGCAATAATTTATATGACAGGCTGGCCTCACGTCCCGTTTTTGTGACAGTATAAGGCGGCTGTTATTACTATTTTTAATAGATGGAGATTTGTATTTGTGACATTTTTATTGAAAAGTGTATGTTTCCGGCAATTACCCGGTCCTCCGGCGGCCATGGTGCATGATTAATAATACAAACTGAAGGATTTGCACTTCCCGCGCAATAACCAATAAAAATATTGACCTCATTGAAGAATCTTTTTATATTGATGAAACCTGAATATCAGGCCTGTTTATACCGGAGAACCGCATGGAAAAACTTACAGCAAATAATATAGTCAAAAGAAAGGGGCCACTTGTTTTTGTTATAATGGACGGCATGGGCATAGGCATGCAGAACGAGGGGAATGCCTTTCATCTTGCCAGGACCCCTCTGCTCGACAGCCTGATGAAGGGTTATAAGTACAGGACCCTCAGGGCCCATGGAAAAGCAGTGGGCCTCCCTTCTGACGCCGACATGGGTAATTCCGAGGTGGGGCACAATGCCCTGGGCGCGGGACGTATCTTTGACCAGGGGGCTAAGCTGGTCAACGGCGCCATTGATTCTGGTGATGTATTTACCACCCCTGTCTGGAAGGAGCTGATTAAAAAACCCGCAAGTACCGGTACGAAGCTGCACTTTATAGGGCTACTCTCGGACGGCAACGTTCACTCGCACATCGATCACCTCACTGCTGTTATAAAAAAGGCGGCTGATGAAGGAGTAAAGAACCTCATGGTACACCCCCTTCTCGATGGAAGGGATGTTCCCGAAACATCGGCCCATGTTTACATAAAGCAGCTGGAGGATTTTCTTGAAGGCTTCAGGTCGAAGGGTATGAATTACCGCATTGCATCGGGCGGTGGGCGTATGGTCACGACCATGGACAGGTACGAGGCAGACTGGAGCATAGTTAAGCGGGGATGGGATGCACATGTGCTGGGGACAGCGCGGCCCTTCAGGAGTGCAATGGAGGCCCTTGAGACTTTTCGCAGCGAGGAGAATGGTATTATAGACCAGTACCTTCCGGCATTTACCATAGTTGATGATAAGGGGCCGGTCGGGGCCATTAAAGACGGTGATTCTGTAATCCTCTTCAATTTCAGGGGGGACAGGGCCATCGAACTGACAAAGGCATTCGAGAAAAAGGATTTTGCGCAGTTTGACCGGGTAAGGCGGCCGGAAGTGGTCTTCGCGGGGATGATGCAGTACGACGGTGATTTAAAGATCCCTGAAAAGTACCTGGTGAACCCGCCGCGCATAAACAGGACAGTGAGCGAATTCCTTGTAAACGCAGGGGTCACGCAGTACGCCATATCCGAAACGCAGAAGTTCGGCCACGTGACCTATTTCTGGAACGGAAACCGCACAGAAAAGTTCGACGAGAAGAGCGAAGTTTACTTCGAGGTTCCATCGGACAGGGTGGAGTTCAACCAGAGGCCATGGATGAAGTGCGCAGACATTACCGATAAGGTCATGGAGGCAACTGAGGGCGGCCAGTTCAGGTTTATCAGGCTCAATTATCCCAATGGCGACATGGTGGGCCATACCGGTGACCTGGGCGCCGCGGTTATTGCTGCGGAGTGTGTTGACCTCTGCCTTATGAGGCTGCTGAGGGCGGTTGATGAGAGCGGCGGTATAGCGGTCATCACCGCAGACCATGGCAACCTTGACGAGATGTACGAGGTAAACGCAAAGACCGGTGAATTTGAAAAGGACAAGGAGACCGGGAGGCTGAAGAGCAAGACAGCTCATACGCTTAATCCCGTACCATTTATTATATATGACCCGGCTTATAACGGCGAATATGAACTGAGAACTGACATGAAAGATGCAGGCCTGGCCAATGTAGCAGCAACGCTTCTTAACCTCATGGGGTTTGACGCGCCCTCGGACTACCTGCCATCTCTCATTGAACTGAAGCGGAAGTAGCATTTTGCGTTTGAGTTTATTTTATGTCGCAGCCCTTTGCGTGGCGCTGCAGGTTTATGCACCGGCTGCGTGGAGCAACCCAGCGGGCGATGAACTAAACCAGCGCGGAATGGAGGAACTTAAAAGCGGAAACAATGCCGCTGCTGTCGATTACTTTAAAAAGGCCATAGAAAAGGACCCTTCGCGCAAGCATTACTACAACAACCTGGCAGCGGCATACATGCGCATGGAGGACTACGGCCCTGCCGAACAGCAGCTTCTCCTGGCAATTGCCATTGATCCCCTTTATACCAGGGCCCTGTCAAACATGGCCGTGCTATGTTTTAAAACAGGAAGGTACAGGGAGGCATACGGCTATTACAAGAAAGCAAAGGAGTCAAATCCTGAATATACAGCTGAACGCTTCGACAGGGAGAAAACCCTCAAGCGGCTGAGGGAGCTTTCGGAAAAAAATCCTGATGATGAAAACCTGAAAAAAATGATACGCTACCTTGAGGAGGGCGGGGAATAACCCCCCTGTCAGAAAATTCTTTCGATCTCCCTGGCTATCGCTTCGATGTCGTTACGCCCAAACTGCGGGAGGCCTGTTTCCATGTTCCTGTCGGTAACCACTATCTTCACTGCGCTGTCACCAGCATAGAGCGGCGCTTCGCCTGAATCACCGATAACCTCTATCTTGGGGCCACGGCTCTCCTTGTATCCCTCGATGATTATAATATCTGAATCCGGGAAATACCTGTGGGCTATGTCCAGGGGGGAATAATCCTCATCGAGATCAGAGACAAAGGCCATCATGCGGCCGTTGGTAATAGCGGCGGAGAATACACCTGCCTCCCTGTAGCGCCACGTATCCTTCCCTTCATGGTCGATCTGGAAATCGTGGCGCATGCTTTTCAGGGCCGAGACTTTTGCGCCGGCCTCCCTGTAGTGCCTGATAAGCTTTTCAACAAGTGTTGTTTTGCCTGAGCCCGACCTGCCCACTATGGTTATTATTCTCTGCCTGGTCATGGATTATCCCTCTGTCGCATGTTCTCTTTTTATGTATCAGCTGTAAAGTTAAATCCTGTTCTGTCATGCATCTGAGAGGCGGTATTGCAAAGATTTATGCAGATGTTATCCATATATGCGGAGTGTTACTCTGTCCGTTAAAAACTATCAGGTCTGGAGTATAATTGTATATTAGCGCTTTTTGGGGTAATCTTCCGGAGTATTGAGGGTTACCGTCATGCTGAATGCTGTTCATTACATTAAAAATAGCATTCAATACATCTCATG
>CAYTSF010000012.1:35400-38314 GCA_964440335.1 uncultured Leptospirales bacterium | reverse complement strand
ACTATAACATATAACGCCAACACAGGAACCGGCACTCCTCCCGAAGACAGCAGCACCTACCAGCAGACCGAAAATATAATAGTAAAAGGCAACACTGACCTGGCACTGGCAGATCATGTATTTTCCGGATGGAACACGAAGGCTGACGGTACGGGCACAAATTATCCCGCTGATTCAATACTGATTATGGGCGCGGCAGATGTCACCCTCTACGCTAAATGGGTGGATTCATCAACCACAACGTATACTGTAATATATAATGCCAATGGCGCTGACAACAATGACGTGCCTGTTGACACAAATAATTATTTACAGGACAGCGAAGTAATTGTACAGCAGAACCTTTACCTTTTCAGAACAGGTTATGTTTTTACAGGGTGGAACACCGCAGCCAATGGCACGGGAGATACATATATCAGTGGAGAGTCCTTCCCGATCTCAGCAAACGTTATACTTTATGCGCAATGGGTACCTGTTTCTACCACTACCTACACAGTAACATATGACGGCAATGGCAACACTTCGGGAAGCGCTCCTGTTGACAGCACTCACCACCTTGCTGGTTCGCAGGCGCTTATTCTTGGGAACACATCGAACCTTGCCAAAACCGGCTATATTTTCGCGGGCTGGAACACACAGGCAAACGGAGGGGGAACAACCATATACGAAGGGGAGCACTTCCTTATAACTGCTGTAGATGTTACCCTGTACGCGATGTGGGCAAAAGCCTATACTGTAACGTATAACGGCAACGGTGCAACTGGCGGATCAGTCCCTGTTGATGTGCTGTACTATCTGCCCGGTGACAATGCGGAAGTACTTGGAAATACCGGCACCCTTACATTAACAAGCAACTTTTTTACAGGATGGAACACGCAGGCAGACGGAAACGGCACACCGTATATGCCCGGCGAGTATATACCCATGACCGCTGCGAATATGACTCTTTACGCGCAGTGGACTGCTAATCCCACATATTCTGTTTTATATAATGCTAATGGCGGATCAGGAACACCGCCTGTTGACACAGTAAAATATGAAGAAGCATCTCCATTTACTGTTATGGATAATACTGATCTTGTCAGAACCGGTTACACATTCATAGGATGGAACACATCAACATCAGGAGGGGCAGCTACCCGTTATAATCCCGGAAACACATACAACATGGGCACTGCAAATATTACTCTTTATGCCGAATGGTCGCTCAATCCGACCCACACTGTAACATATTACGCCAACGGTGCGGCTTCAGGAGCAGCGCCTGTTGATTCTACCGCCTACGAAGAAGGGGCACCGGTAACGGTAATGGGCAACACGGATAACCTTGCAAATCCGGGATATGCTTTTAACGGGTGGAATACCCAGGCTGATGGATCAGGTACATCCTATGCGGCTGACGCTACGTTCTCCATGGGCACATCAAATGTTTCTCTCTATGCTCAGTGGGTTCCAGGGTATTCAGTATTTTACAATGCAAATGGAGCGGATTCCGGAACAGTACCAGTCGACGGTGTAATACATGCTACAGGTGCGGATGTTACGGTTCTCGGTCCGGCTGACCTTGCCAATTCTGCGGCGCCGTACTTTATGGGATGGAACACCAATCAGGGGGGTAGTGGTACTGCCTACGCACAGGATGCGATATTTACGATGCCTGCATCTGACCTTACTCTCTACGCCCAGTGGTCTACGGGTGTGGGTTACCATGTAACTTACGATGCTAATGGTGGAACAGGCACATTACCTGTTGACTCAACAAATTACCCGACAACAGGACCTTATCTTAATGCGACTGTGCTTCCGAACTCAGGCCCGGTTCTCTATACAGGTTACCTCTTTGTTGGATGGTGCTTAACATCAGATGGCACAGGAACAACCTATCAGCCTGGAGACACTTTCGCAGTATCAGGAGATGTGACCCTCTACGCAAAATGGTCACCAAACCGTAGGTGGGCATCAATAGCAAGTTCCGATGACGGGCAATACCTTGCAGCTGTTGTAAACGGAGGTTATATCTACACATCCAGTAATTACGGTTTGACCTGGACAGAACAGACAAATTCAGGTTCAAAGAACTGGTCTTCAATTGCAGGTTCTTCCGATGGAAAATATCTTGCAGCAACCGTGACTAACGGTTACATTTATACTTCAGATGATTACGGTGTAAACTGGTCTCAGAGATATGTAACTGAAACCTGGTCATCGATCGCAAGTTCTGATTCAGGCCAGAACCTTGTTGCCTGTGTAAATGGTGGAGGCATATACACCTCAAGCAATTTCGGTGTTGACTGGATTCTCAGAAATGACGCCCCCACAAACAAAAAATGGGTCTCAGTTGCAAGTTCATATGATGGCAATAAACTTGTCGCAGTAATAAACGGCGCTAATATCTGGACTTCAACAGACGCGGGTGTAAACTGGGATGAACGTTCAACCGGCGCGAACAGAAAGTGGTCCTCGGTCGCAAGCTCGTCAGATGGTGTTAACCTTGTTGCAGTTGTGAACGGCGGCCATGTCTGGACATCTACAGATTCAGGTGTTACATGGAGTGACATGACTGCAACCAACAGGAAATGGGTTTCAGTTACAAGTTCTGATGATGGGCAATACCTTGCAGCAGTGGTTACCAACGGCAGGATATGGTTATCATCAGATTACGGAGTAACATGGACTGCTGCTGGCCTTACAAAGGCATGGAATACCATTACAAGTTCAGGTACAGGTGCAAGGCTTGCCGCAGGCGTAACAAACGGCCAGATATGGACCTCCAGCGACTCCGGGTCAACATGGACAGTCCACTGATCACAATGACAAATAAATGAACCAGGAAACCGCCGCACTTAACTGCGGCGGTTTTTATTATGGAACTATTCATAAACTGTAAACCAGATAACGCGACTCACCAATGATC
>CAYTSF010000012.1:0-35300 GCA_964440335.1 uncultured Leptospirales bacterium | reverse complement strand
TTATTATGGAACTATTCATAAACTGTAAACCAGATAACGCGACTCACCAATGATCTACCTGTAATTTTTCATTGACATGTTATGCGATGTCTCTAAACAATCAGTATATAAACCCTGAACTTCAGAAATTTTATTCTGTCCCGGAGCAGACACGGTAATTATGAAAAAAAAGAGAATCATCATGCTGTTGATTCAGCTAATCATTATGCTGAGCCTGGTTTTTATTACCCTCGACTGGCTCAGGTATTTTTACCCTGCTGATCAGGTTTTCAGAATACAGGCTGCCCTTTCAAGGAACCTGAAACTTACCGTTTCATTAACTACGCTGATTATGGTCTGGATTGCAGCCAGGGAGAGTATAGGCAGGGACGATAACATACTGCTGCGACTGATCTTTATATTTATACTTGCCGGTGATGCTTCGGTGCTCTACGGTATAACCCTTCCGGGGATATGCCTTTTTGTCGCAGTACAGGTTTTACTCATACTGCGAAACGGTTCAGGCTTCACTGAATTTATGAAAAGCGGAAGATGGACACAACACAAAACATGGATTGCCGCATGCGCATGCGGCATTGTTATACTCGTAGCATTTGTTGATGCAGTCATACTCAGAAGGTTTCTCGCAGGCACACCTCTCTTCCCTGCAATAGTAGCCTACTCAATAATTTTGGGACTGTCACTTTTTGTTGCATGGATGACCTGGCCCGCAAAATTTTTTGACACTGCCAATTCACGATTGATCATAGCAGGAATGACTTTTTTCTTTGCATGCGATATAACCGTAGGCATAGACATCGGTGTTGCCCATGGCACTGTCAAGACCATTGCCTCAAGCCTCACATGGATGTTCTACAGTCCGGCGCTTGTTCTGCTGTGTCTCAGCGGTTATGACATTAAAAAAATACTTCCAGATAAATAACGCGCTGAAAAGAGTATACACAATCATCTGTAAGCCATATTCCAAGAGTACGACACTACTCAACCTGCATTACTCATTTGATCCATCATCTATCCAGAGCACATCATGACACCTGTAGCGCATCACTTATAAGATAATATGCTCCGCAGATTTTATTTAATCAGATGATAAGCATGAGGCGCGTGAAAAGACCACCGGAAAATTAAATCGCTAAATTGTTTTACAAAAATTTTACACTCCATTTTACAAATAGCCCACCATATATTTGACAATTGAATCATGTTATAAAATAGTTAATGCTGTATCAAGCATTGTGATCAATTGACTCTTCGCAAAGCTTCGATTTGCGAACATTGGTTCACCGCGGCACAGCTCAGCGACCGGCCGGGCCATTCTCAGATATGGCCATGCTGCTCAGCAAAGAAAGTGCGGCGCAGCGGGATTTTCAGGAGCCTCTGCCCCTGTCCCCGCTTTAAACATAAAAAATTAAAGCCTGATAAAACAGGAACATGGGAATGACTATGAAAAAGACAACGCATTTTCTCGACAACTTCCGGATATCAACCAGACTGCTTATTATGGCCATCGGCCTCATTGTGGTTTTTCTTGTTACAATCTCTGCAAGTATTGTTGTTATAATAAATATTGTTCTTGGTGAGTACATGGACAGCGAGGTGATGACAAAGGCACAGGTACTCCTCCAGAATACTAAAGCGCAGGAGACGAAGGCTTACAATGCCGCTGAATGGTTCAGTGCATCATCAAGGCTTATAAGAGCTTTTAATTCGGGCAACCGCAAAGAGGCAATTGATACCGGTATCCTTGCGATGAAATCAATCGGTTTTGATTACCTTGTTATTACAGACACAAAAGGCAAGGTTTTTATAAGAGCCCACAGCCCTGAAAAATATGGTGACAGCATTATCAACCAGGTTTCCATCCAGAAAGCGCTGAGAGGTGAACGCAGCGTGGGGATTGAAGAGGGAGCTGTTGTGAAACTCTCGGTAAGGGCAGCTGCGCCACTCGTTGACAATGGAAGGATAATTGGTGCAATTTCTCTTGGATATGTTTTAAGCAACAATGAATTCACTGATGAACAGAAGAGGCTGCTCGGCTGTGATGTGACCGTTTTTTATGGAGATGAACGGATTGCAACATCACTGACCGAGAATGGCACGCGTCTTGTCGGGACAAAAATGGAACACAGGGAAATCCTCGATACTGTATTAAAAAACGGCAGGGAGTATTACGGTAAAGCTACAATAAAAGGCAGGCTTTTTCATACAGCATACATGCCGCTCAGGGGCGTTAACGGTAACATTGCGGGCATGCTCTTTATCGGCAAGGATGCCGGCGTAATCCGCGGGCTGATGTTCAAGCTTTTCGGATACCAGACAGTGATACTGCTTATTGTAGGCGCATTGTTTATGATCTTTTTCTATTCAATAATTAAACGCACCCTGCTTATAAGGCTGGCGCGGCTCAACAGACGCCTCAAAGATATAGCAGAAGGTGAGGGTGACCTGACAAAGACCCTTGATGAGGAGGGCAAAGACGAACTTTCAGAACTCTCTGTTAACTTCAACAGGTTCGTCAACCGCATACGTGATGTTATTTCTGAAATGAAACGTATTTCAACCGAAATGACATCTATGGCGAACGAACTATCGTCCGGCACAAATGTATTTGCAGACAACGCCCAGAACCAGGCATCCTCTGTCGAGGAAGTAAATGCCACAACCGAACAGCTTTCTGCGGGCATGGAGTTTATCTCTGACATGACAAAGGTGCAGTTTGAAAAACTTTTTCAGATGGTATCCCGGATGGATGACCTTTCCGGCCTGATCAGCAGCATGGATACCAAGACGCGCGAATCACAGGTACTGGCAAAAAAAATGTCGGAAAACGCGAGGACAGGCGAAAACTCACTGCAGCAGATGAATGACAGCATGAAGAAGATAAGTGAAAGCTCACAGAAGGTCAACAACATCGTGCAGATGATCAATGACATATCCGACAAGATAAACCTGCTGTCGCTCAATGCAGCCATTGAATCAGCCAGGGCCGGTGAAGCAGGCCGGGGCTTTGCTGTTGTCGCCGATGAGATTTCCAAGCTTGCAGATGAAACGGCCGGGAGCATTAAAGAAATAGACAGGCTCATAAAGCTTAACGATTCCGAGATACTCAAGGGTATCTCAATTGTAAATGAAACCGGCAGAAATATAGGGCAGATAATCCACGGCGTAGAATCAGTCAACGATATGATGAATTCAATAACCGGGTTTACTCAGAAGCAGCTTGAGGCCCGTGATGAGATGACCCAGGTATCAGACGTTGTACGCGTAAAGACAGAGGAGATCCGCAATGCCACATCTGAGCATCTTGTTTCCACAGAGGAGATAGTCCGCGCCTCATCGAGTATAAATGAAATGACGCAGTCAATTGCATCAGCGGCAGAAGAGATGGCGTCAATGGCAGAGGAGATTTCTGCCATGGCCGAATCATTGAAGAGCAGGGTTGATTATTTCAAGGTATGATTTACGATGCACTCTTGGTTATCTTGTACTCGGCAATCTCTGCGGCCCTGTTGTAAAGGTGGGAGTTTTTCCCTGTTTTGCCACTGTAGAACCTGCGGATCTCCACCATGTCTGCTTCTATGTTTCCCGTGGGAAAAAAATGCTCACCGAATCCCCCGCGTTTTTCCCTGTAGTCAAGATAAGCCGGGAGCACGGGTACGCCTGCACCGTATGCGATCCTGTAGAACCCGGTCTTCCAGCTGATTACGCTGCCTCGCGTACCTTCGGGCGCAATGACTATGCAGAATTCGCTGTGTTCTTTAAAACATTTTATCGTGGCATCAACAAGGTTCGTTGCCTTAGACCTGTCAACCGGCACACCACCCATCCACCTGACGATGAACCCGAACGGTTTTTTAAAGAGCGACTCCTTGCCCATCCAGTACATTTTTTTTCTGAAAGCGAAGGCCATGAGCAGTGTGTAAAAGAAATCCCAGTTTGATGTATGAGGCGCTGCGATTATAACGCATTTTTTTATATCCTGAAGGTTACCTTCCCTTTTCCATCCGAGCATTTTCAGCAGCGCGATGGACCCGAACTTCAGAACAGGTTGAATCACCGGTGTGTCAAAAATTGTTTTCTGCATCTTATGAATAATCTCCAGAGAGTAAAGTAAACAGCATACTTTTTATAGCTGTTTCTTTACTAAACAGATTATGCATTGTAATAGTTGCATATTTATATGTGTTTTATGGAAATGCAGGATTTTTTAGAGTATTGCAAACACCGGTTATATCAAAAAATCACTCCGCGCTTATGACCATCCTGAACCCGACCCCCTGCCCGGTCTTATCCTCATAGGGCACGGAAAAGCCCTTGTCTTCACAATACTCATAATTAAAATAATAATCAACATCATACTGAAGGTCTCTTTCATCGCTGCCCCATGAGCCTCCTGTTATTGAAAAGGCTATACTCAGCTGTGAGCCATCACCGCTGCCCACCGATTCCCAGGCGTTTCCAACCATATCGAACAAACCAAAAGCATTGGGCTTTTTCTGACCCACAGGATGAATACTGCCACCTGAATTTTTTTTATACCAGCAGTAATCATCCATATTACTGCTGCCCCAGTAATACCGGCCATCTGAACCTGCCCTGGTTGCATACCTCCATTCACTATGTATCGGCAGGCGCGCCTTTACGCCATATTTACTGCTGAACCATTCGCAGTAATTGCATGATCCCCAATCTTCAACGCGGTTAAAGATTACAGGGTACCTGCTGTTCAACGTGACATCATCATTAATCATATACGAGGTGCCAGCATCAGTTTCATAAACAAACTTCATGTATTCACCCAGGGTCATTTCATATTTTGTAATCCAGAATGCTTTGACCCTGGCCGTGTGTCTGCCGCCGCTGTCCCGGAACTCCCCTGCAGGGATATAAACAAATTCTATGTTCCCGATTGTTTTAACATCTCCCGGCTTCGCCTTATCTGATGGTTTCAGGAATTCTTCATTCTGAATTTCGTTCTTTTTAAAAAAATGAAGCGGCATGTCTTTCTTTAAAGAGGGGAACAGGTTCATGTCATCTGTTTTAAGCAGGTAAACTCCGGAAAGACCGGTGTTTCGTTTACACTCAAAAATGATCTTCTCGCCGGAAAGGATTACGCAGACCTGGTCACCCGCATCCATAACAAAACCCTTGTTATACGAAACAATAACTTCTTTTGCGTTTCTGTAAATATCTGTTATCTTACCTACGACAGGTGACTTCTCCCACCTTCCGATATTCTGGTATAACTTCTTTTTAACATAGTGTGATTGTATTTCAGCAATGACCTGAGCCGCCGGAATCCTCTCTGCATCGTCGCAGCCATATTCACACTCAGTTTCGTGCACTACACGCTTTACCTCTTTACCCGTTTCATCATAAAAAACCTCGGTGCCGCATAAAACGCTTACGAGCCTTCCACCTTTTTTTAAGTATGGAGTATAACAGCGGTCATCCTTAAGTGTGCCGTTCTCGTTATAAACAGGTTCTTTGCCTATATACAGTCGCGATGAATCGCATCTCCTCCTGTTATGGTTATCATTGAGGAATTTTTTATCTATCTCCTGGATTACCTCTTTCAGACTTCCGTTTTCGTAATAGTTTTCTGTAATCCTGAACTTTTTATCAGCAGTATTATATACAAGACACTTTAGATTTCCATTGCTGTACCAGCGGACAAATGGCGGTTCATACCTGTCAATCCTGTACTCCCAGTATTTCTCATTGCCCGTACCATGCCAGACCGCATCTTCAGGAACACTGCCCGGCCTTTCAGGTCTGCCACTATCATCCGCTGAGAGCGAAATTGAAAGTAGAATAAAACACAGCACCATTCTTCGCATAAACAAGCTCCTTAAACAAACACCTGCTGCCCCGCAGGCAGCATCATATACCCTGTTGCTCACGTGCGTTCACTTAGTCCGGGCAATCCTTAACCCCACGTCGTCAGCTCTCCTGTACTGGTACATTCCGTCAACGCAACTGAACCGTAGATTCTCACCGTCACTCTTCCATCCGCCTCCACGGAGCACCCTGACTGTCCGGATATCTTCAATTTCCATTGATATGTCATAGCAGAACTCCCACACATTACCGCTCATGTCATAGAGCCCCCATGCGTTGGGCTTTTTTGTGCCGACCCTGTGTGTGCCATACTCGCTGCTTTTTACACCTTTGTTCAGGCTGTTCTCGTCATAAACCGCGTACTGGTCTATTACAAGAAAATCTTTGCTTTTTCCCCAGAGGTAATCTTCGTCATTGTACGCGTTATACGCATAATTCCATTCCGCCTCGGTTGGAAGCCTGAAGCCATTGGCCTCTTCATTGACTGTAACATCCCATCGCAGGGGATCGTCACCCGTTGTATAATCAGATTTCCTGTTCTCTTTATCTATATTGTAGTAGGGCGTATAACCCGCCTTGACGCTCAGCCTGTTGCAGAACTCGATTGCATCGTACCAGCATATGTTTTCAACCGGGTTGTCCGGTTTACCTTTAAATACAGCGGGGTTTGTTCCCATGACAGATTCGTACTGCTTCTGGGTGACCTCGTATTTGCCTATGTAATAGTCTGTCAGGTTTTTATTGTCGGGGATGAGCACCATTTCTATGCCGCAGAATGTTGCTGTTTCAGCAGCCGTTACGGCTGTCCGCGTGTTCAACATGACAACAGTGGCCATGATCACACCGGCTACAATTATTTTATGTTTCATCATATCTTACTTTACCTCGTTATGTGAAGGATTGGTACCGGCGCGCGACCGCTACTTTGATCTTGCTACGCGGAATCCCAGGTCATGGAACCTGTCGCATGGAAAATTGAAACTGTCCGTCCCGCTCTGAAGGTACTCGTAGTTATCGCACCATCCGCCGCCCCTAAGCACCCGGCAGTACATGAAACCGCTGTTTGACCATTCGAAGCACCACTCGCAAACATTGCCGCTCATGTCATGGAGCTGCCATGAATTTGGTTTCTTCGTGCCGACTTTATGCGGTCCGTAATCAGCGCTTTCCTCACCTTTGTTTTCGCTGTTCTCGTCATATACAGCGTACTGCGTAATATCGAGGATGTCCCTGCTGTCGCCCCAGTAGAATTCAGTACTGGTGCCTGCGCGGTAGGCATACTCCCATTCCGCGGATGCTGGAAGCCTGAAACCGTCAGCACCGATGTTCACGGTTACTCTCCATCTCTTATCGTCGCTATCGTTACCGTTTTCAGGGTCCATATTTTTCTTATCAATTTTATAACAGGGCTTATAACCGGCCATGACACTGAGTCTGTTGCAGAACTCAACAGCGTCGTACCAGCTTACCATCTCTACAGGATTATCGGGTTTGTTCCTGAACTCGCTCGGATTGAATCCCATGACATCAGCAAACTGTTTTTGAGTCACCTCATACTTTCCCATGTAAAATTCAGGGATTGTTCCGCTGCCCGGAACCAGGACCATCTCCATACCTGAAAAAATCACCGAATCCCCGGATTTACCGCTTAATTCAAACTGCAGCAGCCCCGCAACCAACACCGCAAGAAGAGCGGCCGCAACGTTTCTTTTTTTTGACGGTACCATTAAACGCCTCCCTGTTATACGGATTCATGGAACAGCATTATATTTGCAACAAATGCCGATAAGCAAACTTTTTCAAAAATTAAAAGGCAGCCGTCTGTCAATAGCTGCCATTATACCAAAGAGCCTGTCCCCGAGAATGCGTCTCTGCTCCTCAATTGATTTGCTCTCCATGTCAGCAAACTGTTTTCTGAAACTTGTGTAATTGTACTTATACTGGCGGCAGTATACCATGAATCCGGAGGTTGCTATCATGAGCACCAGTACCGCTGCCGGCATAAACTTTATGAAGCGCCGCTTTGAAAAACCGGCAGCGGCGCAGAGCGCAAGGTTCGCTGTCACGGCACATAACACAACGATGAATATATCGTAGTTGTTCCACCACCAGATGAGGTCAAGGCCGCCGCTTGTTGAAGACGCGGGCCACCATAAACGTATGCCACCCCAAACGTACCCCGGCGTGGGGAGGTCCCCCAGCAGGTGCATGCAATACCCGGCAAACAGGGCAACCGCTGCCGGTACATACGGTGAGATTGCCTGTGCAGTATTATTTTCCTTCATAAAGAGATAGCGTATGCCCCACGCCAAAGCAAGAAACAATACAGACCATGCAATCCCGGCAAACATGGAGTGCATGGCGCCGTGATGAGAAAGGGTGTATCTGCCGAAATAGATCTCCTTACCTGTGGCGTTGAGCCCATGCCAGCTTGCGAAGAGTTTGTCGAAGCGCGACCATAAACTCATGGCGTCAAGGTCGGGCATGAACCCGCCGAGCATTCCGGCAAGCATCACAGGCAATGACCTGAGTATCGCCCGTTCCTTCACTGTAAAAGATGAAACTGCGGTCCCTGCTGCAAGACCGCTCAGAGTATGTGTCAGCACGTCCATCCTGCTCCGCCCGTATTAAAATTTTTACACCGCAGTACTTCCAGCGGCAGTTCATAGTTATTGCAATACTCAATTGTATAAATGTGCGCCTGTTTATTGAGTGTATCACCAGATCAGCCATCTTTAAACAAGATTCCATTTATCATGACAAGTGATAGCCAGTTTTCACTGAATGTCAAGAACTCTATATACACATAATCAATCGCACTTGACATTCAATAGCTGCAATGGTCCGGTTATCAATACACAGAATCCGTAAATTTAATAAAATGAAACTGTCATTGAATAAACAGCAGATTAACAAATCACTTAAACATATATTTATACCTTCAATTGTCATGATCCTGATTTTTCTCAACTGGAGATATCCTTTCATCAGGACATCCTCGCCAATATTTAACACATGCGCCATGCTTGTGGCATCCCTGCTCCCATGGTTCATGCTGATCCAGGCATTAAAGATAGAACCCATTTCTCTAAGGCCGGGTATTGCAGGATTATCTGCAATTGCAGGCGTTGCCCTGCTGCCATTTATTATATTTATGATTTTTGATATTGCTGACTTCACAACAAACGACGACATCGATATGGGATTTATCCCGGTTTCAACAGTGGAAATGAATGGCACGCGAATCTGCGCCTATCAAACTGATGGTGGCGCTACTACAGACTATGGACTTGTGGTACGCCAGGAACTGCGCGTTGTTCCGGGCATATACCTGGTCAGGGATTTATACAGCGAGTACCATTCACCGGGCGGGAGGCTTGAAGTAGCAGACAGTGAGCATATCAAGGTGTATGCCTTAAACACCGGGTTTCCCGAAAGAAAAGTAATCCGGGTCTACCGGTACATCTGGTTCTAACAGTAAACTTAAAACTCACGGTTAAAACAATTAAAAAAGGCCGCCCTATCGGGCAGCCTTTTTTAATTTCGCAGCAAGGGGCAGCAGCCCCCTGTTCTGTTTAACCCTTACTTATTTTTCCATTGAGTTTACTACATATTCCGCAATGTCAAAAGTTGTGAGGTTTGCTATATCAAGTTCAGTTGCGCCGTCAGAAAGCATTGTGAGGCAGAACGGACATGCTGTACATATCTTTGTCGCACCGCTTGACTGGGCATCTTTTGTTCTGAACTGGTTAATCCTTGTACCATGGTGCTCTTCTATGAACATCCTTGCTCCACCTGCACCGCAGCAGAAGCTTGTTCTGTGGTTGCGGCTCATCTCAACAAGATCAGTTCCGGGTATGGCCTTGATTACATCCCTGGGCTGTGCATATATCTCGTTGTACCTTCCGAGGAAGCATGAATCATGATATGTGATCTTTTCATTGAGGGCTTCTTTAAGCTTGATTTTGCCGCTCTTGATGAGTTCATCAATCACTTCAGTGTGGTGGAAAACTTCAAAATTTGCTTCAAGCGGATTACCATCTGATCCTGTTCCTACTTTCGCGAATTTTGCATATTCTTTCTTGAGCATGTTATAACCGTGAGGACATGTTGTTATAATCTTCTTGATCCCATAAGACTTGAATGTCTCAAGGTTCTGTGTTGCAAGTGAATGGAAAAGATACTCGTTACCACCCCTCATTGCAGCGTCACCGCAGCATGCTTCTTCAGCTCCGAGTATGCCCACCTTGAGACCGGCTTTCTTCATTATCTGGAGAAGTGCAATTGCAACCTTCTGGCTTCTCTTGTCGTAAGATGCAGCGCAGCCTACGAAGTATACATAGTCAACTTCCGCATCTTCAGATATTGGCTTAACACCAAGATCCGCAGGGAGCCATGCGCCCCTTTCTGCGAACGCGAAACCGTATGGGTTGAAGTTAGTCTCCATGTTCATGAATGTTGTCTGGAGCTCGGGAGCCATGTCGCCTTCCATGAGAACCTTGTACCTTCTCATGTCGATCATTTTGGGAACGTGCTCAATGTTAACAGGGCAGGCTTCCATACACGCGCCGCAGTTTGTACATGACCAGAATTCGTCTGGCTGAACAGAACCTGAACCTTCAGTACCATCGCCGATAAGCGGGGTGGTTTCCACAGACGCTTTGTCTTCAGCAAGCATGAGTTTGGGGATACGCTCATCCATGTTTGCCTTAACGTCATTTATCATCTTCTTCGGAGAAAGAGGTTTCTCTGTGAGGTGCGCGGGGCAGTTATCCTGGCAGCGGCCGCAACGTGTACATGCATCGCCGTCCATGAGCTGTTTCCATGTGAACTCCTCAACCTTGCTGACTCCGAAGCTTTCTGCTTCTTCAAAGAATTTAGGATCGATTACCGGAACCGCAAACTTGGTCTTTGCAGACTCGTTGTCAAGGTTCATGTAATAGATGTTAAGGAAAGAAATAAGAATGTGGCCGATTTTGTCAGATGCTACAAGCCCTATGAAGCTGAATGCTGCAAGCATGTGCACCCACCAGTTGATCTTGTGGAGTACTTCAAGCACTGATGTTCCAACAAAGCTGAAAGGCAGGGCAAGAACATATCCGACAGGAGAAGCGAGCTTTTCGAACTCAGGGTATGCTGTGTAAGCAATCCTCATGGCTTCATTAAGGAAACCTGAAACGATGATAAGAGTGATGAGAACAAGCGCGAAGGTGTCGATAGGTTTTGTATCGAGCCTTGAGGGCTTCATCACGTACCTTCTGTAGATTGCCATGCAGAGACCGGCCAGAACCACCAATCCGAAAACATCACCGAAGAGTGACCAGATGATGTAGAAATCACCGTGGATAAAGTGATAGTGGAAGAAAAGACCTGTGAAGTCCTCCTGAACAACAACTATCAGCGTTACGATAAAGAGCACGACAAATCCGAAGAAAATCGCACCATGAAATAAACCTGCGTATTTCTCCCTTAAAACCTTCATCTGGAGAAATGCGTACTTAATAACTGCAATAATCCTTTTCTCAGGGAAATCTGTTCTAAGCTGCGGCTGTCCCTGTCTCCATACTTTAACTTTTTGAATTATAGCATAAAGAAGATAAAAAACAGCAGCAAACATGAAAATGTAGACTCCCCATCTCATAAAACCATGAGGGCCGCCCACGTTGAAATAAAATTCGCGGGTAACCTCTTCAGCTGGTATACCAAAAGAACTGGCAATACTCATTTGGGTATCCTCCTAAAAAATATCACTACTATAAATAATTTATAGTTGGTTGCTTGTAAAGTTCAGGCCGGCACCGGCGCAGCCTGTTTTTATGATCAGTATGTATATGTATGTTTACTTTCAGGTAAGATATTGCCTGAAAAATGTCAACTCATAAATGCAGGGCTTAGAAGGAATATTTGAACGGTTTCACCTTATGCCGCGGAAAATGAAGCTTGTATTTCCGGTTCGAATCTCATCCCAGTCATGCAGCAGCCTGGGGCGCAGGATTTTTTTACCGTTGAGGAAGGTGCCTGAATCCGAGATCAGGTCAAAAAGGTAGTAGCCCCCCTCCATTCTGCGGATACGGGAATGCTTTTCTGATGCGTGCCTGTCTTCAACAACAACAACGTTCTCTTCAGATGTGCCAATAGTGACTTCACTTTTAACGAGGGGGATTTTTTTACCTGCCTCGCGCCCGTCCTTCTGGTGCAGCCATACCTGAGAATAAAGGACATCCGGCACTTCATTTGGTTCCTCATCGCTGAACTTCTCCTCTGCCACAAGGTCCCCGGCCTTAACGGGTGAAGATGAGTAATATGCCGGATTAAATCCGTCATCATCATTCTTTCTCCTGAGCCTCTCTCTGCTCTTCCTGAAAAAATAAACAACAAGAATAAAAAGAACCGTTATGATCGCGATGACAAGGGCCGAAGCAATGATGTAGAATCCGTCCGGGAAATCCAGCCTGAACCAGTCTTTGTCTACGGTGAACTCGGCCGTGTCCCTGTCTTTCAGTTCACCGTACCTTAGGCGCACCTCGAGCTGGTGCTTTGCATCGTCTCTCTTTAATATGGACTGATATTTAATCTCATAAATGCTTTTTATCCTGCTTATAACAGCCTGGTATGTGCCCGCGATCTCCTTTTCACTGACGCAGAAGTGCCTGCCGCCTGTAAGCTTTGCAATACGCCCCAGGTGAACCGATGTCTTGCTGTTATTGGAAATGAAGTATACGGGGATCCCCCTGTCCTTCGAAAAAGCAATTACATCATCGGCAGTGAGGTTGCTCCCCTCGTCCTTGCCGTCAGTGAAAACTATGACACCCTTGCGGCCCCCCTTGACTTTATCCAAAAGCTCAATGGAGTCATAAACTGCGTCATAGAGCCTTGTGTTTTTACCATGCCTGTCAACGCCCTTAATGCTGGCCTGGAGTTCAAGTCTGCTGGATGTAAAATTGTTCAGGAGCCTCACGCTGTCGTTGAAACGCACGACAGCTATGCGGTCGGTCGAACCGGCGGAGTTTATAAAATCCCCGGCATTTGACTTGATCTTCGCAAGGAACTTTTCACTTATGCTTTTACTTGAATCTATCACTATAACAAGGTGCAGGTAGTCAGAGGGATTGGAGACCTCCCTGACCTTCACGTAGTTGACCATGTAGCCGTCTTCAAAAACCTGGATGTTCTCTTCGTCAATACCGGGTATGCCTTTATGGTCAGGGTTGACAACGCTTACAAATACCCTGATTCCCGGGAATTCGGAGTCGGAATCAATTCCGGTTATGCTGATAAACGGCCCTGCAGTTGCAGGCAAAAGAGCCATGAGCGATATTATGATTGCAGTGATGATCCTTTTCATTATCCAGTTCCGGGTAAAATTATTCTTTTCTGATTATCGGTTTTTTTATGCACATATTATACCAAAAAAGCTCCGGCAATTGCCAGTATATTTTTTTGAATGGAGACAAAAAAAGGGTACGCGAGGTACCCTTGTTTTGAACATGTTTCTGACTTATCAGAGCTCTGTTTTAGCTGCCAGTGCGATTTCCCAGCCGTTATCTGCTGTGCTCATAACAGATTCACCTGCCGTTGTATCATAGGTATCGTCTCCGGCCATGTAGTATGCGCCTTCAACAAATATATCCGTGGCAGAAGCAATAGTGTATGACACCCTGAGGTCCGCCTCTATTCCCAGATAGCTGTCGCCTGCCGCGTTCTTCTCAGAAGTACTGACGTAACCGCCCTGAACAAAAATTGTCAGATTTTCAACAGGTTTAATCTCAACATTGAGGCCGAAGAGCATGAGCCCCAGGGCAATACCTGTCTCATCATAGTATGTAGTTCCGCCGTAACCCGCAATACCGCCGTTTTCAATGAGGAATAGCCTTCCGTCAGCAGCGCCGATCACGAGGTCCATTGTTGCCATGTAGCTCTCATCTTTATCAGCTGTATCCGCGTCATCGCCTGAATGCCATGTTCCGAAAACACCTATTTTCAGCATGTCGTCCGGTTTAATATAAACTATTGCGTCAGCCGAATAGCCGCTGTATTTGGTTCCACCGGTTACATCCTGCTTTCCATAAAGGTACGAACCTGTAACATCAAATGAAACTATATCAATTTCACCTGTTACATTGACCGCTCCGTTCCAGAGGCCGAACTTGTTTGCATCTTTCCCGCTGTACATATACATGACAGCAGGCCTGATATTAATCGTATCAACCTTAACTGTTACATCAAGGTCTATTACCTGCGCATCCTCTTTCTGGCTAACATCAGCGGCTGTTACCTCTGCCTGTGAATATTCAACAAGCTTGATGTAGCCGAGTGTCGCAGAAAAATTTTCCATTTCATACGCAACCTGGAAAGCGGCAACGTCGTTATCAACAACGTACGGGAAGAAAACTGCCACAAGGCCGCCTGTAAGAGAGAATCCCGGTATGAACAGGTCTTTCCCCTTGAGGTAGGCATTTTTTACTTCAACAACCTTGTTGTCTGTACCTGCGTCCGCACCATCTTCAGTTGACTCCTTGCCGAAATCCTGGTCGATCTCAAGGATGATAACTCCTTCAACATTCTCCTTCGCGATAGTGAATGAAGGCCTTACCCTGATGTGTGAATAGTCGTACTGCAGGTCGCCCTGCGCTCCATAAATGCCGAACGTCCATGCGGCCATTCCGAATGTGAATTCCGCCGTACTCTCCTCTTTTTTTACATCCTGGTTTGTATCCTGTTTTGCTTCCTGGGCATACACACCTGCTGAAAAGAGGAGTGTGACAAGAATGATAATAAATCTCTTCATCTGACTCTCCTTTTGCTGAATTTATACCGGGATTTTCAGTCATTATCCTGATATGTTAAAATTATGCAGAAGATGAGGGACAATGTCAAGAATGAATCAAAAAAATATATTACGTTTATATTAAATGTGGCATGTTTATGTATCTGTTGCAGCTTTATTATTTTTCTTGACGTAAAGCACTATTCTTTATAATGAAAGGAAACTGACTTTTGCGGAACTGCGTCTCTATCGCAGCACATCCCTGGCGGGCCTTGTTAAGGGCAATCTCTTCCGGCCCCCTGTTTCGCAACATGTCTAATCTATTAAACAGGAGACACTTCCGATGTTTTTAAAAATGAACCACGCAGCGGCTATTCTTGCGATTGTTGTGTTTTTTTCCGCCTGCGCAAAAAAACCAGAATCCCCTTTATCACCGGCCATAAAAGTGATTATTGAAACACGGGGAACAGATAAAGTTTTTATCGTTGAGTTTAACTGTGCGCTTAAAAATGAAAATGACAGCACCGCATTCATAAACGTAGCCGGAAAAATAAATATAAAAGATGATGCAGGGGAAATCCTCCTTGCAATCCCTTTCACTGTTGAAACAATCCTCCCCTTCGACTCAGGCATTGTACTTCAGCGCCTTGAGCTTAAAGAGAACGAGGCTGCCCCGCTCATGAAATTCTTCGGCATGACCACTGCGGCAATTGAACTTGGCGAAGATGCGGGGGCACGGCCTGTAGAAGAGAAAAACATTGAAATCGCAGAGCTGAAACTCGAAAAAAAAGATATCATAAAACTGCTGAGAGGAAAGTAACATGAAAGCTAACGACAAAAAATTATATGCCGCATTCGCAATAACAGCAGCTGCCATTGCTATAATCCTGGCCTCAATCTCTGCGTATTCCCTCGCGTACGCCGAGCCGAAGATCGAAAGGCTGCTCAACTCCACGGAAACGCTCAAAGAGGCATATATAGCGCTCAGGGAACCGCAGCTCTTTGCCGGGTACAGGAACTGGGACCAGGACGGTTCAGACATTCTGAACACCATCCGCTATTTTGACAAACACGTGTTTTATGGTGCGGGCGTGCGGGCCGAAGAAGCTCCATACCTCTTCCTGCTGCTGGAGCGCAGGCATGCAGGCGCCATGCTGGGGATCAAGACTGCGGCATTCATGTTTCTGCTGGCAGCATGCGGTTCCATCGCTTTTCTCATTGAAGCAAAAAGCCTGAAGGAATCCTGAAAAGGAGGGCCCGGTGAAGTTATTTTATTACATACAGGACACATTCAAAAAAACAATGGGGCTCCTGCTCATAATACCTGGTGCCCTGCTCTGTATCATTGGAATAGCCGGGCTTGCAGGTGAAATACAGAAAAATGACAGCCAGGGGATTGCAATCGGCTACGGCGTCATTGCCTTCTCTGTAGCTGTTATCGTTCCCGGAATACTTGTCTACAGGTCGGGGCAGAAACAGGCCAGGGAGGAGATGAAGGTGCGCCAGCTGGCTTCACTGCTCTCAACATACAGGCGAATGACAATTTCGGAGCTGGGAAGAAAACTCGGGGTCCCGGAGTCGGAGGCAGAGATACTGCTTACACTTGCCATTGATAAAGAGATAATAAGCGGGCACATAGACAGGGCAACGGGTGAATTTTTCATTTCAGGTTCATCTGAAAACATAAGGGAAATCTCAAAATGCCCCTTTTGCGGTGCACCAGTTTCGCAGGTTTTTCATGCGGACGAGACGGCCAGATGCCAGAACTGCGGCAACCTGTTCCGGTAAACTGCACCATCAGAATTATTACACTCTGACATCAATGTAAAACAGGGAAATCTCTCCTCATACAAATTGACTTTGATTCCGGTTTTTGCTATAATGCTTATGAAACCGAATTCAGGCCAATAAGGTCATTTTTTAACTGGTGATAAATGTATAAAGTAAGTCTATCAGAAAAATCAGCAAGCGTCCTGGCGATTAAGTGTATTATGGCCGGTTATGCGGAGATATAAAAATGAAAAAACGCATCCTCATAATAGATGATGAAGCACCTGTTCGAGATTTCATGAAAAAGATCCTGACCCGCGCAGGATACATGACCTTTACCGCGTCTGACGGGCTTGAAGCCATTGATAAACTCGAAAACCTCTACGTTGACCTGATAATACTGGACATGCACATGCCGCACATGAACGGACTTGAAGTGCTGCGGAAAATCCGGAACAGCAACATCACCAACAAGCCTGTGCTCATGGTCTCGGGCAACCACGAAGCTGACGTCAGGATTGAGAGCTACAAGCTTGGTGCCTACGATTTCATCACTAAGCCTGAACAGACCGAGGTCATGCTGAAACGCATTGAAAACGGCATCAAGATAGGTGAAATCATTGACTTCAACGACTACATGAAGGTCGAACTGTTCATGGCCAAAAAGCTCCAGAAGTATATTTTTCCCGAACCCGACTACATCTCGGACGATATAGACATATACTCCTGGTCGCTGCCCCTTTCTGACATAGGCGGTGACCTCTACGACTACATACATTTCAGGAACGATACAATCTGTTTCTTCGTTGCGGACGTTTCAGGGCACAGCATATCGGCATCCATGTTTACCGCGATTGTAAAGATGGTCTTCCGTAACGCCATCAAGCTTACAGAAGACCCTGGAGAGATCATGACTATCGTAAACAACGAGCTCTCTGCCAACCTCCCGATTGAATCCTTCGTGACAATGTTCTGCGGGATCATAGACAGCAGCACAAATACTCTTTGTTATGCGAATGCAGGCCACCCGAAGCCCTACCTCATAGGCAACGGCCGCCTGGTTGAACTTGGAGAAACCGACCCCTTTCTTGGCCCCATAAAAGACACGAAATACGCGACGCACATGCTGAAGCTTGAAAAGGGCGACATGATTTTCGTATACACTGACGGGCTCGAGGATATAATAGATGAAAACTTCAAACAGATGCCTCTCCGCAGCTTCATCGAAAAGTTCAGCGACATGCAGCCGGGCCAGAGGGAGGGGTTTACCCAGATCACCTCAGGGCTGGCCAGTGACAGGTTCATCCGTTCTGACGACTGCACCATAATGCTCATAACAAAAAAATGAAAATCGTTGTTGTTTCAGACTCGCACGGCCATGTTGACAGGCTGCAGAATGTCATAAACACTGCTGGTGCATTTGATATGCTCATTCACTGCGGCGACGGGATCAGAGACCTGGGCTCAGTAAAAATTCCTCTTGATGCGATTGTCCTGTCGGTAAAGGGGAACGTCGATGCCTACTCCTACTGCGACTCTGAGGAGTTGATTATTGAAAACATTCAGGGGCTGCGTGTGGCCGTGACCCATGGCCACAGGTTCAACGTAAAGGCAGGCACATCGTACCTTGTGTCAGAGGCATCCAGGTTCGGCGTCTCCGCTGTCATATTCGGGCATACGCATACGCGCCTGCTGACCCCGGGCTGCCCGGTGCTCTTCAATCCCGGAGCTCTCTCGGATTATTCCTATGGCGTCATAGAGGCCGCAGAGGGAAGCGAGTGGTTTTTTGAACACAAAACGCTTGTTAAATGAAAAACCGGTGTCATGCGCCCCGCCTGCCACATGCTATTTCGGTATCCGCAGCTTGCCGGTGGGGTTCCCGCAGAAGATTAAAGGGGGATATTCATGTACCTGCCAGCCGGGGCAGATGACCCGCTGTTTCCGGTTACAACCGGTTTTTCATTCCTCCTGTCCCCCGAATAAACGAGGAGTTCATCACCCGACATATCCGCGATGAACCCGCATGGGACCCTGCGCGTATCATAAAAGTCCACTGCCATGAACTCATCCCCCGATGCCGTAACAGGTTTCACTGCGCGGCGCCTGAACCTTTCAACAATGCGTCTGGCAATCTCCCGCAAAGAAGGGAGCCCGAACCTTGCAGCCGGGGCATCCACAGGCGCCGGGAGCTCCTCTTTAGCCGGGGCAGCAAGAACCATGTCCAGGGATATCCTCAGCAGGTCCTCCCGTGACGCTGTCCTGAACCAGCCGGACTTCCTGCTTGCAAATACCCGGTCAATGTTTACCGGATAGCCGGACAGGGCGCCGGTTTCTTCGAGGAGCAGCGCTGTTTTTTCAGGGTCGTCTCCCGCTGTAAAAACTTTCAGCGCCGCGCATCTGTAAATTCTGTCAAAGAGTTCAGCTGCGGCTCCACCGGTGCGGGTACAGTCCCATCCTTTAAGCATCCTCCCCTTCGCATTGTCAGGCAGCAGGGGCAGGAGGATTTTCATAAGCATCGCTGCGCGGCCGTCGTATGCATCACGCTGAATATCCATGGCATACTGAAGGTCTATACTTTTTCTTTTCCCAAGAAGGTGTTCAATCCTCTCAGTGCGGAACCGTGGCAGCGGGATGTGAACCAGTCCTTCTGACTCATCATGTCCGGGATAACGGTCTGCTGCGATAATGTATCCCTCCGCAGGGTTTAGCGAAGAGGGGAGCCTGTTTGCCTGGATGAACCCTCGCGCATCATGCACCGGGTCCCATCCCGGCTGCGCAACTGGCCCCGCGGCTGTATCAGGGCGCCTGTAGATGCGGCCCGCGGCCTGGTACCCTGTGTTTCCCCCGGAATCTGCGAGAAGATAAATCACGGGCCAGCACTCGATATTCCTGCAGTGCTTCATTGCTTCGCGGACCGATCCTGACCTGGACAGGTTGCTCATGACATTGAGCTCCTGCGCGCCGCACCCGCTGCCGGAAGACTTGCCCCTGACCAGGTAATGGCCCGCAACAGATGGGTCCCCCTCGAGCACCCCATGTTCGTTTTTATATACGTCGACCTTTATCTCGCGGCCGTCCCTGATCCTGATGGTTTCGGTGTGCACATCAAAGGGCAGCCATTTGTTTCCCCTTCTGTACCTGTAGTCCCTGCATTCCTCTATCCTGTAACTGTTCATGTCCATATGGGTGCATGCCGGAGCATATGCCAGGCGGCTGTTTCTCCCTGCGAAAACGAAGGGGATACCGGGCATGGTAAATCCCGCTACCGTGTCTTCGGGCAGCCTGAGCACAACTTCATTCCACCCGTACCTGGCAACCGCTGTGCCGTTGTTTAAACTGCAGCAGAGAAGCGGGCTGCCCGACTTCGTGTGCTTTCCTGATACGGCCCATGAACTGCCGGTTAAATCCCCCAACCCTGAGAGCCACCTGACAGGCGCAGGAGCCCTGTGCGGAGCCAGCCTTATGCCTGAAGCAAGGTTTATATCCGGACGGGATTCCATGGCGGGAAAGATCTCCCTGATTCGTTTTTCATCAACGCCGCATGCGAGCATATGCATAACAAGTTTAATAACGCCTGACTGTGCATGGGACGGAGCAAGCTGCATGACGAGCTTCGAGAGGAGCATCGTGTCAGCCGGCTTCCACTTTTCAGGCCCGGTACCGAATAACGGCTGTTCGTTTATCGACAGGTACTCGTTTACACCTTCGGCGTAGAGGAGGAGTTCATCCCTTGCGCCGGGTTCGAGCCTGTGCCACTGCTGGTCAATGTCAGGGTAGAGGTTGAGGGAGCGGATATATGTGTCGGACTCCACGGCTTCGTCCCTGTCACCGTGGATGGAGGCGAGGCGCCCCTGGAGGATAAGGCGGCTTGAGGCCATCTGCCGCAGCGCGGTGCAGGCATGGGTCCAACCGAGTCCGAAAGCGGCGTCCCTTTGTGTCGCGGCCTTGATTTCAGGGATGCCATGTTCATTGCGTGAAATGGTTATCTTCCCGTCATTGCCCTTGAAAGAATTCCCCAGTCTATACGCCGGCAAGCCCTTCTCCTTTGTAAAGATTCAATTCCTTCCTGAGCTGGTTGCGGCGTCCCAGGTCCTCGCTGATTTTAGGATAGCCGCAAAGGTTCGCAGCCTGGTAGCAGTATGCCATGAAGTATATGTAGACGCCGCTTTTCCTGTTATCGCTGAGTATGCGCCTTCCCTCAATTTTTTTCACATGGGGTGTAGGGTTTACCGTGCTCTTCATGACGCAGCCCGCATAGGGAATGAATGGAGCATCCATGTCATCAGGGGAGAGCGGCCTTTGAGGTACCTGCCCGTATTTTTTTTCAGCGTCGCCGCTTAAAAATCCGTCGTAGACCATGTGCAGCCTGGACGCGAAACCGTAGAATGCGCTCCCGGCGCTGAATATTAATTTTTCAACATGCGCCATGGATGGGATCTTCCCCCCCATGATCTTCTTTGCCTCTTCACCGCTGACCTTCAGCGTGGGATTGCTGTCCCTGAACCGGTAGAACTCGTTCTTCATCAACTCCACGGCACGGACCTCCTCGGCGAAGAACTCGTGCGTGAACATAGCCGCATTGAACTCACCCTCAGCCGAAAGAACAGCAAACTCCCCACCGGCCAGTACCGGCAGCATAAGCTCGACGAAGTAGTGAACCAGCGCCTCAAGGAACACAATAAAGTTCTTGTCGAGGTACTCCGCCGCGTCCCTGTTCACCCTGTCAGCAAGCTTCCACTGCTCATCTGCCGCCTTCAGGAGAATGTTCCTGCCTGCCTCCTCAAGGCTGACCAGGCTGTGTACCATGTCATACCAGACAAGCATGGACTTCAGTTTCTCCGCATGCCTTCTCCTCTGCGATTCAGGGTCCTTGTTGTACAGCCTGAGCTTTTCAACATTGCAGTCCCACAGGGTACTGCTGGCGATCATGGGCCTTATATCGTAATAGTCCCTGAGCTCTGAAATAGCAAAGGGCCTCTGGAAGACTATTGACTCCATGGTCATGTTGATGAAATCACCAAGGGTCGGCACATCGTACCTGCCGGCCAGGTGCCCGGCCAGAAGGCTGTCACCCTCGCCGGGTATTGTCATGAAAGAACGCACAGCGCCCATGTACTCGTATATTGTTTTCTCTTTTTCGTAGTTGGACTTCTCTTTATTTACGGAAACAGACCTCTCTTCACCGGGGAGTACCTCCTCCTTCAGGAGGTCAGGCATCTCCCGCACAAGCCCCTCAATCATTGCGAGCACCCTTTCCCTGTGTTCCTGGGGCATCCGCAGAAATGAATGATAGTTCGAAACATACTTTCTCAGCTCGCGCTCAAAACCCCAGTGGTCCATCCACTTAATGCGTTGCCATGCAAGGTCGGAGAA
The DNA here is from genome assembly GCA_964440335.1 of uncultured Leptospirales bacterium. Taxonomy (GTDB): domain Bacteria; phylum Spirochaetota; class UBA4802; order UBA4802; family UBA5550; genus JAAYBQ01. The sequence goes on along the minus strand of CAYTSF010000012.1, from coordinate 13,549 downwards.
CGGCATATTGAACAGCCACCTCCTGAGGCTCCTGATGTAGTTGTATTCCAGAGGCCCCTCCACGGTTTCCGAACCGAGTATGGAGTCAAGGATTGAACCAAGCCGTGAGAGCACCCTCTCCTGAAAAGACTGAATGTCCCTCATTACCATGAGAAATTTTTTCGTCGGGATAAGGCGCCTGTCAAGGCCTATACCTATCCAGCTGCTGTTCTCCACCAGGTAGCGTTTTTTAAAGAGCTTGTACTTCCTGTATTTATCGTAGATCTCCGATATAAAGAGCTTTGTATCAGTGGGGCCGTTTATGTCAGGGTGCCTGCTGGCGCCGTCTGACGTAACATCAGGCAATGGCGAAACGACGGTGCCCGCATCGGGCCTTGCCCTGCGGGTTGCGGGCTTCAGGCTCACCGCTTGAACGGGCTCCTGCTCTTCGGGCCCCTCCTCATCATCGGGAATATCGGCAATCTCTTTGTCAGGGGCATTTTTAATGAGTTTTATGATAGAGGAGTATTTTTCATCAGGCGAAAGTGACACCCTTCTCATAATACTGTTTATCTGCTCTTTCTCCGCAAGGGATATATCTTTTGACAGGATGAGAGCCCTTGCCTGCCTTTCGAGCCTTTTAATGTCGTTATCGCTGGCCATCCATTCTCCTTTCTTTTGATGTTTCACCCTCTCTGCATTTAGTCAAGAAAAAAGAGGCCGGGGGATTGCCTGGGACAATATTAACCGTGGAAAACCGCTTTCTGCAATGAATTATTTCATGAATAATTATGTCATATCTGATGCTGAAAATTCCGATAATTCTAACGGAGGAATGCGCCGTGAATTCAGGAACTGTAAAAAATTTAATTATATCGCTTTCAATTATCCTTGCAATGACCGCAGGATTCGGCTCTGATTCGAGAATTCTGCGATGGGAGAAGAGGATCGACAGGCTCGAAAAGCTGGAAAAGAACATTGACCCGGCGAAGTACCTTCCCTCTGTCGCGGAAATTCTCAGGGAGGGGATACGTTCATCAGGCGAGGTGGCAGATATCCTGGGCAGGTACAGTTCAGGCGACGGTTCGCTCAAGTCGGGGACGAAAAAATTCCACGTATCCGACATTGAAGAGAGGGCCAGGACAATTGCACTCCCGGTCATAGCATATACTTACCTGCTCGACACAATGAAGCTTGTATCCGATTCCGACACCCAGTCCATGGTTCTTGACCAGATCTCATCCTATGCCGTGTCAAGGGGGATGCAGGTCATAAAACTGAACTCACCCCTGGGCTCCGGGCTTGCCAGGGGATATATCATGGAACTGCGGATGAACGCGTACAGGGACTTCGAGGATTCATGCTACAGAAAAGTCCTGGGCGCAGCCGAGCTTGAACTGAGCAAAACCGACTATAACTCCAGCGAACAGGATGTTGAAAAAATAATCATCGACGCAGCTCTGGTCCAGTCAGAGCTTATGATAAAGGACTGCCCTGTCACCTTCAGCGCAAAATACCTTGAGGGAGTTGCCGAATGGAGGATACTGGAAGAGCGCATGAATGTATCAGCAGACAGGAACAACGCGGCCGAGACCTTTGCGCTCTCCCGGAACATCCCGGCAGAGGATTCGCACGGTAGGGGCATTGAATACATCGATAGGCTGGTATTTACTAAGGAACGCAGGGCCATAGAGGAAATGATCGAAAATTCCACATCGTCCGTATCGTCTGGCAGCAGCAACCCGGTATACGAGATTCCAGATTTTAAACAGCTGTTAAACGCAATAGATGATCTTGACAGGTACAGGGAATCGCTGATTAAAAGGATCGACGGCACAGAGAACAGTTCATTCTGCGAAAAGGTGCGGGAGAACAACAATGCTATAATCGAAAAATACATCGCCAGGTACGAGGCCCTTTACAGGCGCGAAGAGGCCCGTATAGCCGGGATAAAAAAAAGCAGCCCCGGTGTCATTATCTATAACGAAGAGATATTCGCGGTTTCCAGGAACCACTTCAATGAAATAAAATCCATGGTCCGCGATTACGCCGCGCTCTCGTCCCTCTACGTCGAGAGGGTGTCAGGCAGAAGCAAAGAGGCTGTTCCCGCGTTCATGTCAAACATGAGGTTCATGGCAGAGCGGAGGATTGAATACATATCGTTCGTGGAAAGGCTCACAAAAGATACAGACAGCAGGGCTGTTACCGGATCGGAAAAATTAAACGGCATCTACAAGCGCGGGATCAAGCATGCAATAGAATTTGTGCGGGACAGCATAGGCCCGCTTACCGTCCCGCCTGAAATACGCAAAAACATGACAAAGGATGACATCCGCGAGCTGGCATCGATTAATGAGTCTCTCAAGAAGGGAGGGAGCGTCATGGCCGATTCCATAAGAAAGAACTTTCAGAACTTCAGCACTGCAAGCAGAAAGGCCATTGAGGATGAGAAGAGATCTGCCGCAGAATCGGAGTCGAGCATTGCACAGCAGGAAACAGGGGCCCTCTTCAATTTCGCCAGGCGATGTTCCGACGAACTGGCATTGATGAAGAACACCGATGCCTTCCTGAAGCAGTACAATGAACTCTACGAGACCATAGCCGAAGACATAAGGCAGAACGGAACTGCGAGCAGGTACGCCGACGCAGTAAACAGCGGCAGCATAATCCAGCTGGTTACCGCGTGCAAACCTGAAGACGTGGAACGCGAGGCCCTGAGCAGGGAGATCCTCGCAAAGGAAGGGTTCGATTCCCTGAGCAGCGCTGTTTCACTATACCAGTACTACTCAAGGCGTGGCACAAAGGTGCAGTACGTTCCGGCTGAGAAAGACCTTGCAGAGCTTAAAAAATGTTTTGCATACGCCCCGTCTGTAAAGGCAGGCTCCTGGGTCATGACCGGCAAAAACTTCAGGCAGGTGGACCGCAAGTGCACTGAAACACTGAAACAGATGCTCAGTAAGAGTTCATGGAACCAGAACAATAAGAATGCCGGCACCGCTGAAGGCTTAAAGCTCTCATGCCCCGGTCTTGATATTGCATTCACCAATCCCGGCAACTGGTCAGACAGCAGAATTGACTGCGAGGCAGGCAGCGGTATCAGGCTTGAAAATTCCGACGGTACGGGCTGGATAGAGGTCTACGCAATCCCCGTTGAACCTGAAGCCCTGGCGGATTTTTCTTCGGACTGGTCCGGGAAGCGTGGCTTCTCCATGGTTGAAAAGAGCTGGGGCAAAATCCGCGACGCCGATTTCTTCAGGACGCTTTGCAAAGACAGGAGAAACCATGTGGCGGACACCAGGATGTTCAAGAAAAACGGCTACGTGATTATTGTCTGCGGGGTGGCGCCAAAGGAGAAGTCGAAGAACATGTCTGCAATTCTTGAAAAGTTATTCAAGGGGCTGAGTTTCTGATATAGCAGTACTTTCGGGCCGGGCATGGATGAGCGGGTTGTCTCTCCATGAACCGGCAATGGTTTCATGTTTCAGCGAACGGGCCAGCATACCCGTAAATTCATTCCTGCTGATAAATTCAGCGCCCAGGCTCTCAAGGTGGTGCGTGTGCACCTGGCAGTCGATAAAATCAAAATTGAGCGAAAAGAGCTTCTCTGCCAGCACTATGAAGGCGGCCTTGGAGGAATTGCTGACGTTTGAAAACATTGACTCTCCGAAGAAGGCTTTGCCAAGGGATATGCCGTAGAGCCCGCCGGCCAGCGCACCGTTCTCCCATGCCTCGACAGAGTGCGCGTAACCCCCGGTGTGGAGCTTAATGTATGCCTCTATCATCTCTTTTGTGATCCAGGTCCCGCGGTCCCTCCTCCTTGCCCTGCTGCACGCGGTGATTACATCCCTGAAGCAGGTATCGAAGGTTATGGTGAACTGGCCACGCTTTATGACCTGCCTCATGCTTCTGGACACTTTTAGTTTTCCGGGAAGTATAACAAAGCGCGGGTCGGGCGACCACCACATTATCGGGCTGTTGTGCGAAAACCAGGGGAAGATGCCGTGGCTGTAGGCAGCCATGAGGCGGCCGGTTGAGAGGTCGCCCCCAACGGCAAGGAGTCCGTCAGGTTCAGAGAGTTCAACAGGAGGAAATATGTACTCCTTTTCAAGACGGAATACGGGCATGCACTATTGCCCTGAAACGGTGATTACCACGTCGTCACCTGAAATACCGGCCACAGCGTGTCCGCCCGAGGTGAGCCTTCCGAAGAGCACCTCGTCAACAAAAAAGGATTTAAGTTTCTCCTGCACAAGACGCGCGATCTGACGAGCACCGAACTCGCGCGAATAGCCCCTGCGCGCAAGCCACTCCCTGCACTCCATGGTTACCTCAAGGGTGACGTTCTTATCCTTCAGCTGCGCGGCAAACATCTCTATCTCCTTGCCCACAATGTCCAGGACTATCTTCTCGTCCAGGTCATTGAAGGTCACAACCGCGTCCAGCCTGTTGCGGAACTCCGGCGAGAATATGCGGTCTATGGCGCCGTCTATCGCGTCCTTTTTAACGAGCCTCTCGTCAAATCCCACCTGTCGTTTCCCGATTTCACGGGCACCGGCGTTTGATGTCATTATGATGATTACGTTCCTGAAATCCGCCTTCTTTCCCGTATTGTCAGTGAGGGTCGCATAGTCCATGACCTGAAGCAGCGTATTGAATATGTCAGGGTGCGCCTTCTCAATCTCGTCAAGGAGGAGAACAGAGTAAGGGGTCTTCCTTATGGCCTCGGTCAGAAGCCCGCCCTCCTCGTAGCCCACGTATCCCGGAGGCGCGCCTATTAGCCTTGCCACAGTGTGGCGCTCCTGGTACTCGCTCATGTCGAACCTGTGCAGCTCCACACCCATGTTGAACGCCAGCTGCCGCGCAAGCTCGGTCTTGCCCACGCCCGTCGGCCCGACAAACAGAAATGATGCGATAGGCCTGTCAGGATTGCCGAAGCCCGCCCTGCTCCGCTTAATCGCGTCGACGACGCGTTCAACCGCGCCGTCCTGCCCGAACAGCTTCCCACGCAGCGCGTCTGCCAGGTCTTTGAGCCTGGTTTTTTCTGACGAGGTAACGCTCTTCTCGGGAAGCTTGGCAATCCGGGCAATGACCTTCTCGACGTCCTCGGTGCCGATCTCCACAAGTTCGCCGTCCTTTGCCCTGTAAATCCTGGCATAGGCCCCGGCCTCATCGATCACGTCTATGGCCTTGTCCGGCAGGTGCCTGTCGTTTATGTATTTAGCTGAAAGTTCAGCCGCGACCTTCAGCGATTCATCAGAGTACTTCACGTTGTGGTACTGCTCGTACCGGTCCCTGAGGCCTTTAAGAATATCAACAGTATCGTCAATGGTGGGCTCGGGGATTTCGATCTTCTGGAACCTGCGCGAGAGCGCCCTGTCCTTGTCAAAGTACTTTTTGTACTCCTCGTAGGTTGTTGAACCTATACATTTTATCTCGCCCGATGAAAGTACGGGCTTCAGCATATTGGAAGCATCCATAGAACCGCCTGAAACAGCCCCTGCGCCGACAACGTTATGTATCTCATCGATGAAGAGTATGACATCATTCATCTTCTTGAGTTCCTGAATGACCTTCTTCATGCGCTCTTCAAAGTCACCCCTGAACTTTGTTCCTGCGAGCAGCGATCCTATGTCAAGGGAGTATATCTTGAGCCCCTTGAGTTTGTCGGGCACGTTGCCATCTGCAATGCGCTGCGCCAGTCCCTCGGTAATCGCTGTCTTCCCGACACCGGGATCGCCGACGTGCACAGGGTTGTTCTTGTTGCGCCTGCACAGGACCTGTATTGTCCTTTCGAGTATCTCCTCGCGGCCGATGAGAGGATCTATGTGGCCTGCCTTTGCCTTTTCTGTAAGCTCGATAGTGTATGATTCGATGAATTTATTCCCCTGCTCCTTTGGCTCCTTTGCTCCGGAAATTTCATCAGGGCTTTCATCATCAACCGGTTCATCAGGAAAAACTGAAACACCGTGAGATATGAACTTGAGAAGCTCGTACCTTGTGATTCCCTCGAGCCCCATAAAATACGCAGCGAAGGACTCCTGCTCATCAAGGATCGAAACAAGGACATCTCCAAGGTCCAGCGTGTTCTTCTGCGCAGAGGCCGTGTGCCATATGGCCCGTTCCATAACGCTCTGGAAACCCGAGGACTGCCTGGGTTCATCAACCTCTACCTCCTCCATTTTCTTTTCGAAGAAGTCCTCTATATGCTTTTTCAGGCTGTTGACGTCACCGCCTGAACCTTCTATAATACGCCTCCCCTCATCGTACGCGAGCGACGCATAGAGGATGTGTTCGGGCGTAAGGTATTCATGCTTCTTGTTCTTTGCCTCATTAAAAGCAGACATGAGAATTTCATTTAATACAGAATTTAACTCCATACCGTATCCTTCTTAATTTTCAGGCCCTCTCGTATGTACACCTGAGAGGGAATTGTTTTGACTTTGCCATGAGATGAACCTGTTCAACCTTTGTTACAGCAATGTCATACGTAAAGACGCCGCAGACTCCGATCCCCTTTTTGTGCACATCGAGCATTATCTGCGTTGCCCTGGCGTTTGTCATATGAAAAACAGTCATGAGCACCTCGACGACAAAATCCATGGTAGTATAGTGGTCGTTGTGAAGGATCACCCTGTACATCTCGGGCTCCTTCAGCTTTTCGCCATGCTCGAGCTTTACGCCGCCCTCAAAGGCATCATCATCGCCGGACATAACTGTCGGACCCATGCCGTCATGTTCTGTATAATAAATAATATTTTTTTCAGGATTATACAACTTTTATCTTCCCGTACTTTGATATGGCCTTGACCAGAAAATAGCCGAATGTGTTCAGGTTTTCACCGTGCTTGAGATATATCCTCTTTATGATAAATGCACATGCGTACTGCTTCATGTCAAGGCTCCTGATTATCCTGAAGACCGGGCTGAACTGGTCTTCAAAAAAATCCGTGAAAAGCCTTGTGAGAAACTCTTCGAGATCATTTTTTATTTCAATAAAAAATCTGCTGAAACTGATCTTTTTATCGGTATAGAGATATTTCTCGGCGTATTGTTTTATTCCAAAATCCCGGTTGAGGAGAAAAGCAACAAGGTCCCGGCTCATATCCCTGTTCTGATGCAGGTTCAATGAGCCAGGGAGCGCCTTGAATACCTGGAAAAGAGAAACAGATATGCGTGAAATATATTCATCATCCATTCCGCCTGTTTCATTTGAGAAACAGTCTTCAATGATGGCATCGATCTTGGTGCCATACTGTTTACCGAAAGGTGTCATGAGCACCTTGTCCGAATACCTCTGCTCAGTACCGAAATCGCTGCCGGCTGGCTCAGGCCGCGACTGCCCTTCGGCATCTGTATCTGCATCAATGTCAGTCGACTGTTTTGCCCTGGTCTTCGCGGCAAAAAGCTCCATAAAGTAATTGAGAAGCAATTTCACGTTATTTTCAATCTCATGGAGAGTCAGCCTTCGTGAACGCGAGATCATGCAAAGGTGACGTTTTTCATTGTCATCCTCGTTGAAGAAGTACTTCATGTAAGTCTTGTCATCCCACCAGTCAGACCTGTTCATTATGATCACATAGGCATCATGAAGTGAGGCGGTGATGAAACCGTGCTGTACCTTGCTGGATATTGTAATGCTGTTGTTCATCATTTCCTTGTAGGTTTTCACATGGCTATGCAGCTCATTGATTGGTATGGACAGGGTCGTATTGCTCTTGTTCATATTCATGTTATACTGCTGTATCTGGTGGTTCAGCCTGTTTTCAACAATGTTCCTGATGCTGATGTAAGATGATATGCCGGTGGGATTTCCCACTTCGGAAAAAATATTTGAAATGTATTCAACCTCCAGGTCCTTCTTGCCCTTGTGGGCGATCATGAAAATTCTTGAAAGAGCCTGGATCTCAACAAGAATGTCAATGATCATGTTCGTCTGGGAACTGTTGAGCCTGTAATTGTAGTTAATTATACCCGATAGTTTCCCTTCGGTCAGCGTCTCGGCATAATCAGTGAGCTTGTTGACTATTCTGCTGATGCTGTTATAATCAACAAACGGTATGATCTTTTTAAGCTCAACTGTAACTTTGCTATTAATTACTATCTCATCCATTAATACACCCGGTTATGTAGATCACTCTGAGCCCGGCAAACATTTTTGATCCAGGCCTTTCCTCTGCAGCACAGCCGGACATGAAGGCCTGTTTTGGGAATATTTCCATCCAGTGTAAATATACTGCACTCAAAATACTGTAAAAGTATTTTTACATAAAAAACTCAACAAAAGAATGATAGACTTGTTGTAAAACTCCGTTTTGCGACGGTTGGCAATCCTGCCGAACAATTGGCAGGATTGCCAACTTCGATGCTGCTCAGTGCAGCGCCTGCGGGGCTTTTTTTCGGGGGCTTTGCCCCCGTCCCCAGTGTAAAACATGAGAAAAACAACAAGTCTGATATTTAAAGCACTAAAAAGCATTTCCCTGATTATCGTGACAAAAGAAACAAATTTTTTAAAAAACTGAAAAAATAAATACTCTGCTGATTAAAAACAGGCCCGGAAGCTGAAAAATGTTGAAAAATAACAGAAAATTTATGATATTAAAATTAAATTGACCCCATACTATTAATTATTTTTAATAACATACGGGTGAATTTTGAATCCGGAATAATTCACAGAGGCTTCATTTATATGATAGATATCCTTGTTGTTGAAGACGACAAACCTTCAGGCCTGATTCTGAAAAAACTGCTGGTGAAATCCGGATACAATGTCGCGGAAATAGTTGAGACAGGTGAAGAGGCATTCAGGTTTATCCAGAACAAAAAGCCCGACCTTATACTCATGGACATCTCGCTGCCTGGCGAACTGGACGGAATCGATACAGCTGAAAAAATCTACGATACATACAATATCCCCTTCATATACATAACAGCCGGTACGGACGGACCCACGTTCGAGAGGGCAAAACGCTCAATGCCCATGAACTACATAGTAAAGCCCTTTAATGCCCAGAGCCTGACCTCTACAATTGAAATGTCATTATTCAGGTTCCAGATGGAGAACAAGCTCCGCGACAGCGAAGAGAACAGGCGGCTCATTCTTGAATCCCTGCCTGACAGAATTTTCGAGATAGATACGCAACTCGCCCCGCTCACAGAAAAAGACCGGGCGGTAATGGCAGAAACCTGGTCTGAATCTACAAAGGCCATGGCCTCTGCACCTATTCAAAAAGCTGTGGAAACAGGGCTGGTCCAGATTTTTGAACACGAGTCCACGGTTGATGGCAGAAACATATACTGCGAGTCCAGGATAATAAAGAGCACAGGGAACCTGATAGTAGTAATCGTGCGGGACATATCCGAAAGAAAAAAGAATGAGCTTATCATGAAGGACCATGTCAGCTCCCTTGAAGAGATGGTCAGGGAGAGGACCGGCGAACTGCAGAATGCCAACAATACACTTCTTGAAGAGATCGAAAAACGGAACAATGTTGAAAAAAACAACTCCATTCTCATCGACCTGGTTGAACAGAACCCGAACTGCATAGTCATCATTGACCGGCATGGGGCAGTTACCTATACAAACAATTCATTTGTCCTGCTCTCCGGTTACAGCAAGGATGAACTCATCGGCCTTGACGTAAAAAAAGTCCCGAACCCCATAGTCCCCGAGGTGACTTTTTTCAACCACCTGAAAAACACCTCATCGTGGAAGGGTGAATTCTACAACACATCAAGAGACGGCAACATTTACTATCTCAACGCCTCTGTGACAAAAATGAAAAACAGCGAAGGCAAAACTGAATACTACGTTGTAAATGCCGAAAACATTACTCAGCGCAAACAGGATGAATTTGAACTGGAAAGGATGAAGAAAGCACTGCATACATCCTCCTCGGATTCTATAGACAAAGACATGGACTGGCAGACCTGGAAAGAGAAGATGCTCAACCGCAATATCTCGCGGACTGACAAGTCCATATTTCACAACATCAATAACAGCTTTACGCAGGGGGCGGGATTCGGAACACTCATTACGTTCATGGAGATGATTGCCAAATCTTCAAAAGAGAAGGATGATAAACTTATAGTTGAACGATCCCTCTTTAACGAAGCCATGAAAAATGTAAAGATTGCCCAGGACGCGTTTAAAATTTTTGCGGGCATCGACTGGATCATCTCCAATACGATTGAACTCCAGAATAAAAGCATCAGGGACATATACACCATGCTCAAGGGGATCATCAGCAAGAGCCTGCCGCTCATAGAGATCAACTCAAACAGGGTGATCCTGAATGAGTTCCCTTCAGCCCTGGCAAATAAAATTGTCCAGCTCAATATGCAGTATTTCTCTGAGGCGATTTCCGAACTGATCCTCAATGCACTTAAATTCTCGCGCCCGTCTACGAATATCCTGATCATGTTATTCACGCAGAACAACACGCTGCGGATTTCTGTAATCAACGATCCCGTGAGGACCGGCGACGGCATACTCGGTATACCCCCAGAGTATGAAAAAATCGTATTTGAACCCTTCTACAGGATTTCAAGGCTGGTCTATGAAAAATACAACTCCCTGGACTTCGGCATAGGCCTGACCTTCGTTGAAAAAATAGTGACCCGCCACGGCGGTGAAATTTTCGCAGAAAATATACTTGATTATTCTGACATAAAGAAAGATCCTCTCACAAAAGTAAATATGATGATATCACTCCCGTTTTCAAAGGGGAAAGGAGCGTAGCATGCCGTATGTCAATGTCCAGGTCGCAGGGCCTCTGACAAAAGAGCAGAGAACAAAGATTGCCGAAAGAATTACATCGGCTCTTCAGGAAATCGCAGACAAAAAACCTGAAACTACCTATATAGTATTTGAAGAAGTTGAGAGGGAACGATGGGCCGTAGCCGGAAAACTCCTGTCAGAGTAGAAAAAAAAACCATACTCACCCTGGACAATATCCACAAGCATTTCCGCATTGCGGGAAACAGGGTATCTGTCATAGACGGGATATCTCTCGAACTTAAAGAGAATGAAATCGTAGCTATAACCGGCAAGTCCGGCTGCGGTAAATCCACCCTGCTCAACATTATCACAGGCATCACCAGGCCTGACAATGGGAAGATCTCTTTCAGGGAAAAGCGCATACGCTACTGGTCTGACATATTCATGTCAAGGCTCAGGAACCGGGAGATAGGCCAGATATTCCAGACCTTCAGGCTGCTTGAGGATGAAACCGTAATGTCCAACCTCATGATGCCCGCACGCATCAAGGGCAGGGCAGGCAGAAGCATCAAAGATTACGCTCTGGAAATCCTTGGCCGGACCGGCATGGCGGAGTTCAAAAATACCCGCACCGGGCTCCTCTCGGGCGGACAGAAACAGCGTGTCGCAATTGCACGCGCCATTGTAAACAGGCCGTCACTCATACTTGCAGACGAGCCCGACGCGAACCTTGACACAGTAACATCTATGGAGATTTTCTCCCTGCTTGAAATGCTCAGGGACGAAGGGAAATCCATACTCATAGTAACACATAAGGAATACATGCTGAAAAAAGCGGACCGTACCTATACCATGGAAAACGGAATTCTTCGGGAGATATAATGCTGAGTAAAATATACCTTGTTCTTAAAGAACTTGCAGGAGCAAAATTCATCTCCTTTATCGTGTTTGCCGTTATACTGCTTTCAGTTTCGGCAATCGTTTCATTCAATATTCTCTCAGATAACTTCAACAACTACATACGCAATAATTTCGCTTCATCGATCCCGCCGGACGAAATCAAGGTCAAACCCGGTGAAACAAAAAGCATGTTCCTTTTCTCGCCCGGCGGCGGCAAGATCATCGATAACAATACCCTGAAAAAACTCAGGTCCATAAACGGAGTAAAGAGCGTTGATCCTGTACTCGCAGTGACCATCCCATGTTCCGCGACAATATACTTCTGGACCTTCCAGTACAACACAGACCTCGTATGCGCCGGTGCGAGCTACCAGTTTATCCAGAAAGACCTGAAGACAAAGGAGATGCGCAACGCCTGGATCAAGGGAACGCACGATAAAGGCATCCCGGTACTTGTGCCCAAAACCCTCATTGATTCATATAACAACGGACTGGCGGCTGCCAACTCGCTGCCCGAAATTGTTCCCGACAAACTCCAGGGACTGAAGTTCAGGCTCTCTTTCGGAAAATCGAGCGTTGCCAACCTGGCCTCTTCATTTGATTCATCCTCTGTTGTCGCAGGCTACACCAATGCCGTGAATATTACAGGCCTGGTCATACCTTTGAATGCGGCTGAGGAGATAAACAAAAAATTCGGCCAGACAGGAAGGTACATGTTTGCGATAGTCAAAGCCAAAGACCACAAAAACATCGAGAGTATAAAAAAACAGATTAAAAACATGGGGTATACATATGAAACCGGCGAGAGCTTTTCTTCGGAGATAGTCAAGCTCAAGAATACAGTCAACACCTTCATCGCTCTGATGGTCAGCCTCATATCTGTTCTGGCGCTGGTATCAACAGCACTCTGCTCGATAACTGCGGTTTGGGGAAGGATCGACTACTACAGGATCATGAGGGCACTTGGCGCATCCAAACTCTTCATAGCCTTCACTATTCTTGTCAAGTTTGCCGTCATGGGATTTCTCGCATCAGTTGCAGGCATATACCTCATCACAGTGGCAAAAAACTATGCATTGCAGGCTGTCAGTATACCCGGATTCAAACTTGTGCTTGATATAAACATGAAGTTCGCAACAACTGTAATCATGGCAGGAACCCTCATACCGGTACTCTCCTCCATGCCGGCGATAATACGAATGTTCTCGGCCAAACTCGACCGCTATTGATACTGTAATTCATCCGGCACGCATCCTTTGCTGCTGATACCGCATGTAGAATACTGCAGATAACGTTAATCAGGGAATTTGCAGATGATGTGCGCCCGGCTCGCCTGCCCTGAAGCTGAGGGAAATTTACTCCTCAACATCAGGGCATCTTACTGAAAATTTTTTCGATCTCCCCGTACAGGCTTTCCATGGAATATGGTTTCTGGATAAAACCCGACAGCCCCTGACCCGAGAACCTGCTTGTCGCATCCTGCTCGCTGAAGCCGCTGGCCAGGATGACCTGTATGCCGGGCCTTATGGCGCGCATCCTGCCGAATGTGGCAAGCCCGTCCATGTGCGGCATGGTCAGATCAAGAATTACGCATTGGATTTCATCCCCGGCTTCTTCGAATATTTTTAACGCTTCGTCACCATCGGCAGCCTGTAGTGTCCTGAAACCGAAAAGTTCAACCATTTCGCAAGTCATGTCGCGGATCATCTGTTCGTCATCAACAACAAGAATCGTTCCCGAAAACCGATCCAGTAAACGGTTAAATGTCCTGACCGGTGTATTTACCGGGTCTGTACTGCGCCTTTCCGCACCCTTGTCAGCGGGGAAAAGGACCCGGATCGTTGATCCCTTGCCAGGGCCGCTGTCAATAAGTATTGCTCCGCCGTGCCCCATGACAACGCCCATGACGGCAGACATGCCGAGCCCCCTGCCTGTAAACTTTGTTGTGAAGAA
>CAYTSF010000011.1:24175-38875 GCA_964440335.1 uncultured Leptospirales bacterium | reverse complement strand
ATGTGGTGCATCCCCTCAAAGAAAAATATTTGACAATGAACCTGTTTCATAGGTACATTAATAATGTTCATTTATACCAGGGAGGGGTATAATTATGAAAATAACACCGGATGTTAACTATGTGGGGATGCGTCCCGCAGGTAATGTTTCTTCACGCATGCCAGTATCAACACATGTAAACAACACAGCAGCTATCAATAATAAACTTGCGAGTGATATATCTTCCAGACTTCAACAGGACAGGGCAACTATTGATGCCCTTACCATCGCGCAGACATCAATGGTTATCATACAGAAAGCAATAGACATATCTGCACGCCTTAAAGCTATCGCTTTTCAGGCGATGACAACCGGTAACGTCAATGTGCGGGAGCTTGGCAATGAACTTGCAGAAATACAGGGAACCATGCAGACCTATGGCGAAGTAGTGACTGTTCCTGTGAACGGCAGCACATTTAGTAAACAGAACACACTTAACAGCGATATACCTGCTGAAATGACTAAAATGGTTTCTGCAGCGGAAACCATGTCATCAGGCACAATGGTCGATCCTGAAGTATTCAGCGGCATCGGTAATACCCTTACGGGGATTGCATTGCGGGCCGGGAAAAATATTTCTGACATGGCATCACAACTTGGTGCGGTTAACTATAAAGCAGTTTCATCAACCGGCAGTATTCCGGTTTCGGATATGCCTTCACAGATTGTTGAGGATGCAGGCGAAGCGATCATTGCCCAGGGAAATATATCACCTGATGTTGTCAGGGCGTTAACAACAGCATGACCTGTTTATAAAAAAAGAACAGGATGAAAAAATTTTATCTTGACTAAAATTAATTTTGTCATAAACCTGTTCCTATTAATTATTCCGTCTATTCATACCATTTTTAAACAATACTCTTTCGTCTGACTCAGGATATTTTCCGGAGATAAAAAAACGCAGATTGATAATAATGATTAATCTTAAAAAAGACATAAACAAAAACAGCAAAAATAACTGTAACAGTTATTTTTTTAAAGATACTGAAATAACAAAAAAAAATTTTACCCGGAATTTTTCGTTAAATTATTTTAATAACATTAACAGGTACTATTTATCATTGCACGATACAAATTCAGTTTATCCGGTTGCTGTTCACGATTGTTTTGCCCTGAAGCTCGCTGTTGCAATAACTGAAAAAATTACAACAGAACGAATAATGACGGGCAAAGATAATTCTTTTGATAAAAAATTCTACAGCAGCCTGACATTAAAAGTAGCTGACCCATCATCAGGATTCGATGACGAACTGATCGTTATATTCCTCAAGCAGATGGTCAACATCATGCGTGCCGGTAAGCTTATAGCCGTGCGTGACGGGCAGGCATACATTACAGAAGTTTTGCAGGGAAAAGAAGTTCTCTATCCCAAACTCCTCAGGTCTTTCTGGAATGAATGTGACTGGCGCGATATATTCCCCTCATCACCTGAAGCAGCTGAGAAAATATATGACAACAGGGAAGCCTTTCTTGAACTTATAAAAGCTGCTGTTTCTGAAACAGGCATTGAGGATATTTCCAATGATTTTTTCAACACCACGGGTATCTGCGAAGCAAATGACTATTTTATGATTTCATTCATCGATTTTTACCTGCTCACTTGGCTTAAACACTTTGGATTAATTGAGTACAATTCCAGAAGCGACCATGAATTAGTTTTCATCTCGGTGAATGACTACGGACGTGAAATTTTAAATTCGTTTCTTTAATCTGGAGACGGCGGGATTCGAACCCGCGTCCTACAACACAACCCTACAGCGTCTACATGCTTATCCTGCTTATTTGATTTAAGCCTTCAGATCCGGAAACAGGCACCGTATTGAAAGCCGATTTCCCTTTAAGTTTTGCCTTCATCCCGGGATCATGAAATCAGGCTATCCTCTGTAATTTGATGCCTCCAACCCTCCCAGAGGAGCGGAATGGTTATCGACATTGCAGCTAATTAAGCTGCAAGTGCAAAATTATCGTTTGCGATTATGTTTATTCTGCCATGATTTACGAGGTGACAGCACACTCGGCATGCAACTGTAGACCCATCATTGCAGTCGAAACCAGGTCGTCCCCTGCTAAAGGTCTTTTCAACGTATTTGTTGTAAAAGATCACTAAATGTCAATAATAATAAATCATAATTGACATTCACTTCTTTTTTTGAAGTACTGAATTACAAAATGTTACAGGTTGTTTTACATGAAAAATCCTATTATACCAAAAATTTTTGTTTTTTTGCTTATTGTTGCAGTTTTTACTCAACTATCAGCTCAGGATAAAAATAAACAATCCGATACCAGTCTCAATGACCTGCGTGGAAACTGGGAACTCGTTTATGATAACAGCTACGGCTACACATTTAAACTGGGAAAAAACTACCGGGCGATTGTAATCGTTTACCTCAACAGCAGTTCAATTATTTTTAAGGGAATTTATAATATTGAAGATTCTGATAAACTCAGGATTAATATTTCCGAAATGAAGAGGGAGGATAAAATAAAGGACCTGAACCTTAAAACAGATTTTCTGAAGGTCAAATCCTCTTTTTTTATTTTTCAGTTTTCCATAAACGGTTCAGGAAAATCTAAAAAACTTTCCCTGCGACGGGACACTATATCAATTGATGGAAGCGACAGTGAGGGATATTTTGAACCACTGATTGAACTTGATTACAAGGGCAAATGATGCGCATTAATGACTTTAGTTTTACCCCCGACAATGGCGTTAATTTATCAGCAAGAATCTACAGCAACGGCAAAACAGAAAAGGGAATTATCTTCAGCCACGGCCTTTTTTCGAGCAAAGACGGCTACAAAATCGTCAGGATCGCCCCGCACCTGGTTTCATGCGGATACAGCCTCATGACTTTCAATTTCAGGTATATCGATAATCCGCAATATAAAATTGGTGATATTTCTGTAGCCGGAGAGATTGAAGACCTGGGATACGCGGTTCATGAGTTCAGAAAGTACGGGATATCCAGAATCCATCTCATGGGTTCCAGCATGGGTGCGGCAGTTTCTATCCTTCATGCTTCGCAATCACCTGATACTTTCAGTTCCCTGATCCTTCTTGCCACACCCATTGACCTGCTATCCGTCATCCCCGGACTTACAAAAGAGAAGGCCATGGAGCTTGATATGGATGGAACAACTGATATTTCAGGTGTAAAAACCGGCAACCGCTTCATCAGGGAGATTGCCTCCATTGATATGATACCCGCTGTAAAAAACCTGATTTCTCCGGCGCTGCTCGTACACGGAAAGATGGACAGCGTTGTGAATATCAGGAACTTCAACCTTTTCAAAGAAAATTTTACAGGCAGGTTTGATTCCCTCATCATAGATGATGGAGACCATAACCTCACAAGGGAGAGCGACATCGATTCAATAACCGGAAAAACCTTAACCTGGCTGGAACAGTTCAATGATTAAGCTTTACCTCATACTTTTTGGAATCATTCAGTCCGCAACCGGTCTCATGGAACTCATATTTCCCTTTAAAAGCTACAATTTATGGAAAAAATGGGTTTTCAACAGGTTTTTCTTTTTACACGGAATATTACTTATAGCTGCCGGTTTTCCTTTTATTTTTTACAGGGGATATCTCGCAGGATTTCTTTTCTGGATAGGAATATTTATGACCCTTACCGGCCCTTTCCTGCTGATTTACCCTGAAAAAATCAGGGCTGTCTTTACATCTGCTGATAATGAATTTAAAAAAAATGAACTGCGGGGTATTGTTTTTTCTGATGCTCTCATACGCATTGGAGCTGGAATCCTTACACTTTACGCCTGCCTTCATGTTGTGAAACCTTAGAAATTCCTCTTATCCGATTTTTAATTGACACATAAAAAATTTTGATAAAAACATCATTAATCTGAAAATCAGGCATAAAAGACATTCATATGCTCATCTCAGCACAGGCATATAACCATACTTTTCAATAAATGAATATTTACCGGAGAAAAAATGGAATTCATAGATATCTGTAAACAAAGATTTCACTCGGGAACAATACATGCCAGCTCCAGCAGCGAAACGGATATGACCCAGGCTGCCAGCATCCTCACTGAAAAAGGGTACTGGTGCACAAAAAAACGGGCCGCCGTCATAAGGGAATCAGTAACAATTGACTACCAGAAAACCGTTGCCGTTGACTATATACGCATTGAGGCATCACCAAACGGACCGGCCATGTTTCCTAACGGCTTCAGGATCGAAGGGAGCATTGATGGAAACGAATGGTGTATACTTTACTCCGAAACGAATACATCCCTCACATCGAATGTTCATGAAATATTTATACCCCTCACCGCAATGAGATACATGAAACTTGTGATCACCGATCCGGCTGTTTCAGGGTCATCGTATTTTTCAGAGATAGGCAAGGTGGATGCCGGAATCTACGGCCCTGCATCTGTAACAGCCGGGAGCTCCGCTGCCGGTTCCGGTCCGGAGAAAATGTTTTCAGGCAACGCTTCGGACCAGTGGGAATCAATGCCAAAAAACAACGGGGAAAGAGAGTCCATCACAGTTGATTTTGGAAGACCGTTCTGCATCAACAGGCTGCTCATGGTTCCCGGCATAGACGGCTTCCCTGAAAGCTTTCATGTAGAAACTTCGATTGACGGCGAGCTCTGGATTACCCTCCTCCAGGAAAAAAACTTCGACGGAGAAAACGGCAGGAGATACTTCTGGAAAACAGACATAAGGTCTGCACAGTACGTGCGCATTGAAGCACCGGTAAAAAGGCTCATAAACGGCAGTTACGGATTAAAAATCACCGAGCTTGAAATATCCGCTGCCCCCATGAATCATACGCACACCCACAACATCGGTGACATCACCCCCCACGCATCAGTGTTCCACGCAGGCATGATAAGGCTTGCAAGGGACGGAGAGACACTCCCCGGTACAGTTGTGCAGGCATCTGACAGCAGGCTTCGCGACGCATCCAATGTTTTCAAGGGAATCGTACAGCTTGCCAATAACAACGAGTCGATGCCGGGACTTGCAGTTCAGGCAAGCGACCCCAGGCTTCAGCCGGCAACTGAATCAAAGCACGGCATCGTAAAGCTGGCATATAACAGGGAAACCAATCCCGGCGCTGTTGTACAGTCTAATGATTCCAGGCTCCAGCATGCAACAGAGGAGAATTTCGGAATTGTGCGCATATGCAGCGACGGTGAGTATATTGAACATTCGGTAGTTTCAGGAAACGATTCCCGGCTTCAGAAAGCCACTCATGAGAATTTCGGTATCTGCCGGCTTGCAGATGATGGCGGTGTAGATGCAGGCACGGTTGTTCAGGGGAACGACAGCAGGCTCAAGGAAGCTTCCAGTTTCAACAGGGGGATCGTTAAGATTGCCAATGATGGAGAGGTTTCGGGAGATGCAGTTGTTCTTGCATCCGACAAGAGGCTTCGCGACGCCACAACCCGGAACAGGGGGATTGTTGAACTGGCTGAAGATGGCGAAGACATAGAAGGCGTTGCAGTACAGGGCAACGACCGCAGGCTTAAAGACGCGACAACTCAGGGCAAAGGGATTGTTGAACTTGCAGAAGACGGAGAGGATAAACCGGGCGTCGCTGTCCAGGGCAATGACCGCAGGCTCAGGGACGCGACAACTCAGGGCAAAGGGATCGTTGAACTTGCAGAAGACGGAGAGGATAAACCGGGAGTTGCTGTCCAGGGCAACGACCGCAGGCTCAGGGACGCGACAACGACTGCATCAGGCATAATGAAATTCGCAACTGACGGCGGCATAGAACCTTTCACCTCCGTACAGGGGAATGATAAACGACTGAAGGACGCAACGACCATTCAGAAAGGTATTGTTGAACTTGCAGAGGATGGCGAGGATAAACCGGGAGTTGCTGTTCAGGGCAATGACCGCAGGCTCAGGGATGCTACTACACAGGCCAGAGGGATTGTCGAGCTGGCAGAGGACGGCGAAGATAAACCGGGAGTTGCTGTCCAGGGCAACGACCGCAGGCTCAGGGATGCTACTACAGGCGGCACGGGTATTGTTCAGCTTGCAGGCGACGGTGAAGATAAACCGGGAGTGGTGGTTCAGGGAAATGACAGAAGGTTAAAGGATGCCACTGATATAACAAAAGGAATTGTAAAATTTGCAAACGATGGAGGAAGCGACCCGCTCTCGGCAGTTCAGGGGAGCGATAAACGCCTGAAACCCGCAACAACCTTCAGTGCAGGCATAGTGGAGCTTGCAGAGGATGGTGAGGATAAACCGGGCGTTGCCGTCCAGGGCAATGACAACAGGCTGAAGCATGCCACAGAAAAAAGTTATGGCATAGTACGTTTCGCAACAGACGGAGACTCCTTTCCCGAACTTGCAGTACAGGCCAATGACTCCAGGTTGACAGACAGCCGGGAACCGCTGCCCCACAACCATGATTATGCCGCACTGCAGCACAGCTTCAACAGCCACTCAGGCACCCTTTCCATCAGGGACAGCCGCGCTGAAACATTTAAAGATATAACTCCCCCATCAGGCGGGTCATCGGTAATCTACGGCAACAATACATCGACCGAGAATTACTCCATAGGCATAATCGGCATTTCCGGGACAGGTACTTCCGAAAAGATAAAATCATACGGCATTCTGGGGCACAGCAGCCATATCGGCATCAGGGGACAGTCTTCAGGAAGCAACGGTTCAGGCGCGGGCATTGAGGGCATTTCACGTTTCGGTGCCGGCGGAATTTTTTCAAGCGAGCATGAGTACTCTGTTATAGCCGACGGTTCAGGCAGCATCCTGAAACAGTATGATGATAATACCGGCCTCATGGGAGGCGGTAAAGGGCTCCTTGTTGTCGGCAGCTCGGAATTCAATGGCCGGATTGAAGTTAAGGACAGTATTAAGAAGAGTGAATTTCCCACCGGCATAGTTGAATACTTTGAAGTCGATGAATCGGAATATATTACCGCAGGCGACCTGCTTGTTGTCAGCGAAGCAGGTGACTCCATACTGTCAAGGTCGCGCATAAAATATAATCCGGCAGTAATTGGTGTTGTATCAGGAAACCCGTCTCTTACCCTGAACAACAGCGGCAAAGAGGAGAAGATATATCCGGTCGCACTTGCAGGCAAAGTACTCTGCCGTGTTGATGCAAGAAACAACCCCGTTAAACCCGGCGATCTCATTGTTACATCGGACACTCCGGGCTGCGGCATGGCAGGAAAAATTGATTCCTTCGAAAAAACCGGAACAGTCATAGGGAAAGCCCTTTCAGGCCTCTCAGACGGTATAGGTCTGATACCGGTTTTTATAATGAACAGATAAAAATTAAATATTCACCATCAGCATAAAAGCCATATGACAACATATGGCTTTTATCTTAAAATACTTGCAAATAATCCCGTTTTATTAAAATATTCAACAATGGGAATTGCTGAAGATATAATAATAGTCGTCATTTTCGGGCTTGTTTTCGGCCTTATCATGCACCGTCTTAAACTCCCCCTTTTCCTGGGCTATATAATCGCGGGAATAATCATCGGCCCCAATACCGGCGGAATAACAGTTACAGATGTTCATGGCCTTGAGCTCCTTGCGGAGATAGGCGTTGCCCTGCTTCTTTTCTCCATCGGACTTGAACTGTCATTTGCCGAACTTAAAGAGGTAAAGGGGATAGCCCTGATCGGTACACCCTTTCAGGTTATTCTATCAATCGCGGCTGGAACTGGACTCGGCAGGTTGCTCGGGTATTCCATGCCTGAATCAGTAATACTCGGCGCTGTCATATCTCTATCCAGTACCATGATCGTTCTGAAGACCCTTATGAACCGCAAGCTCATGGGAACCCTCTCCAGCAGGGTAATGATCGGCATACTCATAGTACAGGACCTGGCCGCTATCCCCATACTGATTATTCTTCCACAGATCAACAACCTGTCAGGAAACATTCACGGTCTGACATTTACAATTCTCAAGGCAGCTGCTTTCCTTGCAATTATAATTGTACTGGGCATCAGGATCATCCCTTTTATCCTGAAAATTGTGGCGCGCCTCAATTCCCCTGAACTTTTTCTGCTCACAGTAACAGTCGCGGGCCTGGGCGTTGGCTATATTTCGTACCTCAGCGGTCTGTCGTTCGCCTTTGGCGCATTTGTCGCGGGGATGGTACTCAGCGATTCAGACTACAGCCACCAGGCCATGAACGATATAGTACCTCTGCGCGATATTTTCGGGCTGCTGTTTTTTGTATCAATAGGAATGCTGTTTCAGCCATTATCGCTTGTTGAACACACAAAGACGGTGTTCATCCTCACAGCCGCAACAATCGCCGGCAAGGCGCTGATATTTTTCTTTCTCGTAAGGATATTCGGGTACTATAATATAATTCCCCTTGCTGCCGGACTTGGCCTCGCGCAGATCGGTGAGTTCTCTTTTGTTATAGCAACGATAAGTTATAAAACAGGTATCATCGGTGCCGGTTTCTATTCAGTTTTACTCTCTGTCACCATAATGACCATGTTCATATCGCCATTTCTCACCATGATCGTTGTACCGCTATACAGCTTCATCAAAAAGAAGCTCATGACCGAACAGGTTGAAACAATTAACTTCACGCGCCAGGCACTCAACAACCATGTAATTATTTCAGGCGGAGGAAGGGTCGGATTAAGTTCAGGTGAGGCGTTTCAAAGTATCGGGCTTCCATTTGTAATAATAGAGAACGATTTCCGCAGGTTTGAGCGTGTACGGGACAAAGGGTTCCCGGTCATATACGGTGATTCATCGGGCCGGGCAGTGCTTGAAGCAGCGGGCGTAGCCGAAGCCGGCCTGCTCATACTCACAATCCCATCCATCATAACCTCGCGCGAGATTGTAAAAATTGTGAAAACATTAAACCCGGGCCTGCACATAATCGCCCGAACAGAAAGCCTTGAGCAGACTGGTGAGATGCTGAAGCTCAACATACACGAACTGGTGCAGCCCGAATTTGAAGCAAGCCTGGAAATGATCCGGCAGACACTTGTCCATTACGATAAGCCTGTGACCTATATTCAGAACTGTATTGACAGCCTGAGGCACGAAATTTACAAAAAACTTTTCGGAAGCTATATGAAGGAGGGGCAGCACCGCGAAATCGCCAATATTTCAATGCTGCTGCAGATGTTCTGGGTCGAGATAATGCAGGGGACTTTGGCTGAATCAAGAACCATCCGCGAAATTGAGCTCAGGACAAGGTCCGGCTCTTCAGTTATCGGCATACTCAGAAACGGTACATTCCATCCCAACCCCGGGCCTGAATTCTCTTTTATGCCCGGCGACCTGGTCGCTTTAATCGGCAATCCCGAAAGCAGAGAAAAAGCTGAAACAATATTAAACATGAAGATAAAGGAGTGACCCATGAAACTAAAAGTTCTATCCGCACTTACTTTTCTCCTGATGCTGCCCGCAGTGAGTATCTCCCAGGAGGCCCTGACAAAAGGACAGAGTGTTTACCTTCCAGTGTATTCAACAATTTATTTTGGAGACAAGAAGAACGAATTCAACCTGACCGTAACAGTAAACATCAGGAATACCAACACCTACAACAGCATTACAATTGAATCCATCAAATACTACAGCACAGACGGAAAACTCATCAGTAAGTTCACAGGTTCTGCATTTAAACTTGACCCCCTCCAGAGCTACCAGGTTGTAATTAAAGAATCCGATACGAGCGCAGGCATAGGCGGCCACTTCATAATCAGATGGAGTGCGGATAAAAAAGTAAACAGGCCAGTCATTGAATCAGTCATGATCGGTACCAAACAGCAGCAGGGCATATCATTTATGTGCGAAGGTGTTGTGATAAACGAGGACCTTTAGAAGAAGCATTCCCGGTTTTTTGCAGGGGGATTAGTATTACCCCTGCCTCTGCATGTTACTTATTCATAATAGTAACATGGTAGCACCTGTTCTCCTCCTCGAGAAAAGCATAGAGCTTTCCTTCGCGCTGGAGTTCAACCAGTGTCTCCATGAGAATTGTCCTTAACTGTTCCCTCAGGGAATCCCCCATAAGAAAACCAAGCCTTGTACGAAGCCCTGAAATGACCGCTTTTTCAGCAGACCACCCGCCCTCCTGTTCAGGAAGAACCACAAAAAAATCGTCAAAAAAAATATCAAAGCACCCGCCGAAGCTGTGCGTTGATACGAATTTTCTCCCGAAAATTTTCTCCTGGTAATCAACAGTTCTTATTACTGACGATATGGCAATCTTTACCTGGGGCAATCCATCCTTATGCTTCTGCAATTTCTGCTGGAAACGCTCTGTTACAAGTTTAAGACCATCAATAGTTGCCGGTGTAAGGTAACGGAATTCCTTCTTAACATTATGAAAATAAAAAAGTTCATCATCCGCTTTAAGTTCATGGAGTCTCCCCGACCTTGCGTTTTCCATGATATCGTTCTCGTTATGCATGGGCTTTAAACCGGTCTTAGCAACCTCGACAGCATGGATAGCAAGATTAAACTTCTTCAGTTCATCAACCAGCTGCTTAGTCGCATAATCCCTGTATACGGGAATATTCTCTATAAAATTTCTCTCAATGCGGTAACTGGAATCGCTGTATGCCTTTACTGTGGTTACAATCATTTTCTCCCTGGTGTTATGAAAAAAAAATACACCTGATATTATGACAGCCTGAGCCAGGATGAAAACAATAATCATTCGTTTCATAGAGTTACTCCTTGGTTGCAGCCGTTGCAGTAACGGAGAAATGAAAATGCCTGACATCCCTCCCGTTCAGGGGAGGGATACCGGTATACTACGGGTTGAGTGACTTGAGGATTTCCCTTTCTGTTTTGTTAAAAAGCTTGGCCGTGTATTCGTTCAGGTCCTTCGCGATCTTCCTGCTGATGTATGTTATACGCCTGCAGAAAGGCTTCTTCCTGTAGTTGTCCACCCACATGATTACAATCGTGTCTTCGCTCACCCAGGCAATTGAACCCTTGTTATCCTTGAGGTTCTCGCTTGAATGGGTGCCATACTTACTCTTGATCTTGTTATAAACAGTTTCCATGTCTATATAAGGGAAACTGAGAGAAACATAAAAAAGAATCCCTTCATCCTTCTTTTTAGCTGTATCATCGGCAGCTGTCTTATCGCCGGTTTTGTCCCCGGTATCAGGTGTCGTTTTATCTTCTGTTTTATCCTCAGTCTTTCCGGTTTTATCCCCGGCAGCCATTTCATCTTCAACTACCGTCGGGTCAATATAGAAAAAACCGTATTTATACTCCAGCTCACCTTCCCTGGCTACAATGATCTTCTTATCATCAGTATAAGTAAGCTTGCCCGCAATCTTTCCCTTTGTATCGGAAAGGTACATGCCCCACGTAAGGTCGCCATATCCAACAGGGAGCTTTACTGCTCCTGCGTCCTTGCCTTCCTCTTTTTTGGTCTCATCTTTTTTATCAGCAGGCTTTGTATCATCTTTTACTTTATCTTCGGTTTTTTTACCGGTATCGCCGGTAGTGGTATTGTCGGTTTTCTTGTCACCGGTTTTAGTATCAGTGGTTTTTTTGTCTTCGGTTGTGTTCTGGCTGAAAGCTGTAACAGTCAGGGCCATTATTATGAAAAGAATATATAACTTACGCATCTCTTTCCCCTGGGATATAATTTCCGCTGTAATTATTATCGGCCCGTAAGCAGAAAAAATATCGCATTTTATACAAGAACAACCCTTGCATCACCCGAAGAAACCACTTCGCCGATTACATAAGCCTCGCTGTTCTGCTGTTTTAAGTTATGTAGGATTTTGTCGGAATTCACCTTATCAGCAAATATCATCAGACCAATGCCCATATTGAAAGTGGTATACATTTCTCTCTCCTGGATATCCCCCTCCATGCTTATCATGTCAAATACCGGGAGCATGGGATATGAATTCTTTTCTATCCTCACACCCGTATTTTCCGGAAGAATCCTCGGTATGTTCTCATAAAAACCGCCCCCGGTTATATGAACAACGCCCTTAACCGATGCTCCTGCAGCAATGCATCCAAGCAGCGGCATTGCATACAGTTTTGTGGGAGTCAGAAGCACATCCCCCAGAGTTGAACCAAGGCTCTCCATGTGCTGCTCAAGGCTGTAACCCTTCATTTCCAGCAAAAGCCTTCTTACCAGGGAATAGCCGTTTGAATGTATACCGCTGGACCTGATGCCAATTATTACATCACCGGGGCATATGTTCTGTCCGTTTATGATTTTCTTTTTATCAACGACACCAACAGAAAATCCCGCGATGTCATAATCATCATCTTTCATAATACCGGGGTGTTCTGCCGTCTCCCCCCCTATGAGAGAACAACCGCTTTCGATGCAGCCCTGGGCAATGCCCTTTACGATGTCCACCATGACATTCTCCCTGAGCTTGCCGCAGGAAATATAATCGAGAAAAAACAGCGGCTTTGCACCGCTTGTTATTATATCATTAACGCACATGGCAACAGCATCTATACCAATGGTGTCATGCCTGTTCATCATCTGCGCTATCCTGAGCTTCGTCCCCACACCATCAGTCCCGGAAACAAGGACCGGTTCATCCATATCCTTAAAGCCTGCATCATAGAGCGCGCCGAAACCGCCGATATCAGCAAGCACGCTTTTAGTAAAAGTACTCCTGACAAAGGGGGCGATTTTTTTAACAAACCTGTTCCCCCCCTCAACATCAACACCCGCATCCTTATAAGTTATGGTCATTGCTCTCTCCGAAAATTAAATCAGTTATTGTTATGACATATTAAAACAGCATATCTGCTAATCAATCAGATTTACTGATCCGCTTATCATCTTTGTAAAGTATAATTTCCTGCAAGGCATATTTCAACATGATTTATGAATTCACCCGGAGGCTGCATTTTTCACTCACCCCATTTAATACTTGCCAGAACATTATTTCATTGACACATTAATACTCTGAATAAAAAAAATTAGACTTGTATCGGGGCAGAACTATTTGAAGGCTGAAGGTAACATGATCAGGTGCCTACTCCGGCATTCAGGATGAACAGTATGGCATAAAACAGCATACTTGATAAATCCTGCCTGTGCCCGAACAAACAATTCCACTGTAAACCAGGAGTTTCATGTGACCATAGATCTGAAAAAACTACAAAACGGATCAGACATACGCGGAATAGCAATTTCAAGAGAGGGGGATAATCCCAACCTCACACCCCCTGTCGCATATTTATTCGGAAGGGCATTCATCCTCTGGCTTTCAGATAAACTCAAAATGGAGCCTTCCAGCCTGAAAATTGCCGTGGGCCACGATTCAAGGATCACTGCCGGAGAACTGAAGAGAGGCCTTATGTACGGTATAAAATCCTGCAACGCCGTGCCATATGACTGCGGACTGTCATCCACTCCAGCCATGTTCATGAGCACGGTCATGCCGCAGTTCATGTGCCACGGATCAGTAATGATAACAGCGAGTCACCTCCCCTACAACAGGAACGGCTTCAAGTTTTTTACCACAGATGGCGGACTTGAAAAATCCGAAATCTCGCAGCTGATCTCCATAGCCGAAACACTCACTCCCGTTGAACCTGAAGCTGCTCCATGCGATAAACTTGAACTCATGGAATCATATTCAGCTTTTCTCCGGGAAAAAATTAAAAGCGGCATAAACACAAGCGACATGCCCCTTGCAGGCATGAAAATTATCGTAGATGCGGGAAACGGCGCTGCGGGTTTTTTTGCACATAAAGTCCTTTCGCCCCTTGGCGCTGATATTTCAGGCAGCCAGTTCCTTGAACCAGACGGCATGTTTCCAAACCATGAACCAAATCCTGAAAATGACGAAGCCATGAAATCCATCCAGCATGCTGTACTTGCATCCGGAGCTGACCTTGGAATTATTTTTGATACTGACGTTGACAGGGCCGCGATAGTGGACTCGCACGGAACAATCGTCAACCGTAACTCACTCATCGCACTTATTGCCGCGATAATACTTGAAGAACACCCCGGCACCACAGTTGTCACAGACTCTGTCACATCGGACGGACTTGGAGATTTTATAAATAATAAACTCAATGGCAGACACCACCGGTTCAGGCGCGGCTATAAGAATGTCATCAATGAAGCCGTGAGGCTCAACTCTGCAGGTACTGAATGCCACCTGGCAATTGAAACTTCAGGACACGGCGCAATAAAGGAAAATTATTTTCTTGATGACGGCGCATATCTGGTGGTAAAAATTCTTGCCCGTTTTGCCAGGCTCAGGGCTGAAAAAAATAATGATATCCTCTCCCTCATTAGCTCATTAAGGCAGCCCGCGGAAGAGGCCGAATTCCGTATATCCCTCCTCGCTGAAGACTTTTCGTCCCAGGGAAAAAAAATTATTTCTTCCCTGGAAGAGTTCATATCTTCACAACAGGGCTGGTCTGTTGTTCCCGAAAACCATGAAGGAATACGTGTTTCGTACACAACCGGCAGTTCAAAAGGCTGGTTCCTCATGCGTATGTCACTGCATGACCCGGTAATCCCCCTTAACATCGAATCTGATACACCGGGTGGGATAAAACCCGTTGCGGCATCTATCTGCGGGTTTCTCAAAAAGTTTGATTCAATAAAATATGACTCAATACTGAAATATATATCATAACGATGACGAGGATATCATGAAATTTTTAGTAATAGGATCCGG